>CACYCJ010000375.1 GCA_902772925.1 uncultured Lachnospiraceae bacterium | reverse complement strand
TGGCCTCTTCCTCAGCCGCCTTTTGAGCGGCCTTTGCCTTCTTGACCTCTTCCTCAGCCGCCTTTTGAGCAGCCTTGGCCTTCTTGGCCTCTTCCTCAGCCGCCTTTTGAGCGGCCTTTGCCTTCTTGGCCTCTTCCTCATCGGGAGCTCCGCCCGACTTCTTAATAGGATCCGGATCCGGAGCGTTTCTGTTCACCCCTGGTAAAGGCTTCTTAGCCATAAGTACCCACTCCTTTGCAAAAATAATATTCGATTTCAATCACTCGCTAAGCAAGCAATTTTCCATCTAAGACCAAGTATATCACACTATATAAAATTTGTCAATAGTATTAAAACAAAATTGTCTTTTAAACTAATTTGTATTCTTTTTGCTAACCTTCAAAGCGCAAGAAATTATAACAACCACCATTACTCCAATGACGAATAGTAGTATATACCCCAGCATACCTTTATCTATTTCGCCCTTCAAAGCTTCTGTTTTCTGCACATCAGAATAAATAACAGCGTACGTAGAGAATTCATCAGTTTCAAAGTACAAAATTCCATCATTGTACTCAGTATCAAGAATACTCAAAGCCCCATCATGTACCCTTACTACCTTATAAGTCCTCTCGATATTCTCATCATGGTTTATTAATTCTTCCGGCAACTCAAAACTTACTCTAACTTTTTTATAAAGTCTATCAATTTTTTCTACCTGATCTGAAATTTTCTTTAATAATGAGATATCTAAGTATAGACCTACACTCTGGCTATCTTCCAAAGACTCGTCAACTAAAGCCTTATCTGCCGAAGATATGCTACTTGCAATATTCTTCACATCAAGATAGATGTAAATATTTTTTCCTTCAGACATCGCAGCCTTATCTTCATCTGTAAGAGGAACTATTTTTGATAATTCATTCCCTTTAATAGAAATCGAAGCATTACCAAAATTTTTATTCTTATCTTTTTGCAAGATCAATCGCCCATTAGTACCGCTCTCTTCTTCGCTAGACTCCGTGTCACTATACACCGAATCATCGTTTGTGCTTGGCACCGGAATATCCTCCCCGCTGCCCGGATCTGGGTCCGGCACAGGATCAGGATTTTTTACCCATTTCCCATACAAAATCACATCTTCTGCTGGCATTCTGAATTCATTATTTGCCTTATTAGTACGCGCCTCATCCAAATACCAACCATCAAAAGTATAACCATCTTTTTTCGCATTCGGCAAAGTTACTACACCATCATAAGCTACACTTATCGGATCAATGACATCACCACCGTCAACAAATTTAATATTATATATTACAGATATAGCATTGTATTCAGCAGTATAAGTTTTATTGCCATCATCATCAATATCTACGGCCCAATCCTTAAATTCGTAAATATATTCCGCCGTAGGTTCCCTTGTAGGTATCTCTGTGTATTCTGGCTCTTCGCCATATTTATAAGTAAATTCAGCCATAATGTTGCCATCATTTATATAAGTAGACTTATATATTCTATCCTCAGACACAAATTGCGCTACATAATTCTGATTGCCATGAACCACGCTAAGCTCAGGTTCCCAACCATCAAAAGTATAAATATACCTGTCATCACGAGGTTTAACTGGAGTCTCACCGCTATATTCCGGCATATCACCATATCGCAAAACTTTACGTTCTAAAATTTCACTACCGTTAATAAACAACACTTCATATTCCCTAGGCTCACTCTCATAGACAGCAGTATAAACCTTGTTACCATCCGCATCGATTGCCACAGACCACTCTTTGAAAGTAAACTGTTCTGCAACTGTAGGTTCTTTTTGTGGTATCTCTGTATATTCTGGTTCTTCACCATATTTATATTCAAAGCTCGCAAGCTCAGTACCATCATCATTAAAATATGTAGACTTATACATACGGTCTGTTGTACTGTATTTTGCCGTATAAGTTGCGTCAACTGTCGCTACACTAATTTCTGGCTCCCAACCATCAAAAGTATAGTAATATCGATCGTCACGCTCTCTCGTCGGCGTAGGCCCTACATAAGCTGGCGTCTCACCATATTGATAAATACTACTACTCAATTCTGTGCCATCATAATTTTGAAATTTAATAGTTAGCTCCTTGATGAGAAGATCATCGATCGCTGCAGAAATATTATTAGCATAAGTAGCGTATGTACTATTTCTAAGTGGCAAATTAGAACCATCCGGATGATCTGTCAAGTACTGCTTAGCATTATTCACTTTTTCTACAAGATTCTGCCAAGAACTCTCCACATATTTTTCTTCATCCAAAGCTTCAGCTTCAGCGATCTTCGCTTCAAGTTCGGAAGGGTCAACAGTCCAATAATTATATGTTTTGTTTATATTAGAAGTAATCGTACCATTATATTGATTCGTTTTTCTATTCGTAATATCTATATAATCTTGATAATATGGCAAATTATAATTGGCAGATTTATTGTATACTCTATATTCAATATTAGAATCGGTCACACCAACAGAATAATCGCCATTATAATAATTATTAGTTTGCTTTATGACGTTCTTTTCCGAAAACTTATTAGTAGAATTAACTACAGTATTATAAGCAGCAGTCAAATCGCTGGCATCCTTAGTCAGTTGGAAACTAGTCATATCAGTTTTCGCAAGATGATTCTTTGCTGTAGACAATTTACCATTATACGCACTTATCGCACTAGCCGAAGAATATTCAGAAATAAGTCCACTTTCCTCATATTGTTGGATCAAATTGCTTAAAACAGTACGCTCGCCAGGAGCCGTCGTACTTGTCGAACTGGATGTAGTGTATATGTTTATCGTAATAGTTAAAGTTCCTTTTAATTTAACCCAAAGAGTACCTGGCTTATATGATTGTAGTGGCACAGTAATTACTAAGGTCGCAGGATCGCTAGAAGTCGCATTATTTGTCGGCAAACTACCGCTAATAGACAAGGTTCCACTCGAACCAGACGGCATACCATCTCCAGATAAATCAGTAGTAAAAGTAGTGGTAGGAGCGGACCCAGTAAAATTACCAGACCACGCATAAGTAATCGACTTCCCGTCTTCTATCCTTGTATACTCACCACTAGCATCATTTTTATTTTGAAGATTAAACTTCAGTCCAAGACCTGTAAAAGTGCTATATGAAGATTTGTTTACATACAAATCCATCGTATATCCAACTGTCTTAGAATTATCACCAGAGACAGATGATTTAATAAATACCCTCTCCAAATTAGCAGAGGAACTTATGACCGGCGTAGCCCCCAATTTCACATCACAAGAACCAACCGCACTGTTTACAACGTTAGCTTCAGGTAACACATTTCCGCCCCTATACAACACTTTAAAATATGTT
>CACYCJ010000374.1 GCA_902772925.1 uncultured Lachnospiraceae bacterium | reverse complement strand
TTATTGCAGATAATGAAACAACTACCGCCGAAATACGCGAACTTGAGTATCAAGCTGCAGAGCGTGAATGGAAGCGTTACAAAAAAATAGTATTTTTGGATATGCCATTCTGTGATTACTATAAGTTGAACAAGAAAGAAACTGAGATGTTCAACAATCATCAAGATATGCCAAATTCTTTTGTTAAGAAATATCTTAAAACGGAATCCAATGATGGTGTGCCGTTTTTTTCCGATTTGAAATCACCTGATAATATAGAATTTCTTTCACATGGTCGTCCTAAAAATACATACGATTCTCTTCGTAAGGCATATAAAGACAATAAGTTGTATACAGTTTATTGTAATAATTGTAAACGCAAGTGGTATACCGATGAAGTCAGCTTTAAGTGTGTTGAATGGAAGGCATGTTGTGGTGCGAAATGTTTGAAAGCTGGATTTAATGAAAGCGAAGTTAATTATTCTACATCCTTGTATCATTTTAATAGTGACACAGCTTTGACAACCACGCATAATTCTTTATCTGTAAATAATACTGAGTTTTTGTTTGGCAAGCCCAAACCTTTTCGTATGATAGATGATCATCCTGCGCCAGGTGGGTTAGTGATTAATTATATTTCTGATATACATCTCTTACATCATTTGAAGCATTATGATAATAGTGTTGATAAGATGATAAGCAAAGCGACTACTACATTACGCAAATCAATTAAGCTGGTTCCTACAGAAAATTCTTATCACGAAAATGCAATTGTTGTTTTTGCCGGTGATATAGCATCTGATAAGGATGTCGTGAAAAAGTTTTATCAGTCGTTTATGGAAAAATGTAAAGACTTAAGAATTAGCGTTTTTGCAGTATTGGGGAATCATGAATACATAGGATTTGACACTATTCAGGATGCAACGGATTATTATTCTGCTTTATTCAAATCGCTTAATATTCGTTTTTTGAACAATACAGCTTTTACAAATAGAGATGTTGTTATATTTGGAGGAACAGGGTTTGCGAAATACAATGTGAATTATAATGCTGATAATTTGCAATGCTGCAATACATTTACTCGAGAAATTGAGATTGCTGAAACAGCAAAATATGAAGCTGCATACAATAAAGCTTTGGCTGCAGCAAAAAAAGATCATAAGTGTTTTATCGTTTGCTCACATTATCCTTTACAGGATTGTTTGAAATCAACAGATAATACAGCCATATATTTTACAGGGCATAATCATAGAAACAAATATTGTAGAAATCAAGATTTGACGTTATATGCAGACAATCAGATTGGATATAAAACAAATGCTGCTATCAAATTCAAACAAGCATATACCGGATTAGAATATAACCCTTATTTTGGACTAACAGATGGTTTATATAAAACATCTGTCTCTGATTACTTGCAGTTTTATCGATACCTTGGCCAAAGCTGCGGTGATGGAGCAGTATTATATAAGGCAATAAAGAATGAAGCCATTCTATATGTTGTAAAAAGGAATGGTTATTATGGTTTCTTTTTGTTAAAAGATAAAGGATCCAGTAAAGGCATTTCTATAGTCAACGGTGGAACAACAAAACGTATAACAAGCATTCCGGATATGGAGATTGTTTGTCATAATTTTGATGAAATAATAAATGCATATTTGTCAGCTATGATGCCGTTACGGAACTTGCAGGAGAAAATTTCAAATGAATTGAAGGTACTTGGCTTTTCGGGTGAAATACATGGAACAATTGTAGATGTTGATTTTTATCATCATGTAAATTTCAATCCAATTAAAAATGAATTTGAGTTCTATTATGCAGCCGTTTTAGGAGAAAAGTGTTCATATGAATCTTTTGATGCAATGATGTTGGACTATAAACCGGATTTTTTGGATGAAAAGAAAGCCGTTAAGAAATATTTTGAATTAAAGAAATCCAATAAGAGTAATTTGTTAACGAGCTTGGTGCCTAATATGAACACGTTGGGATTATCGTCTGGATTAAAGACTATAAATCAGAACCAAAAAGGCTTTAATAATACTCGTAAAGTTGATTTGCGTGAC
>CACYCJ010000373.1 GCA_902772925.1 uncultured Lachnospiraceae bacterium | reverse complement strand
CAAGGTAGATATCGCTCTTCCATGTGCTACACAGAACGAGCTTGATATCGAAGATGCTAAGATGCTTGTTGCAAATGGTGTTCAGTATGTTGCAGAGGGCGCTAACATGCCTACAACAATTGAAGCTACCGAATACTTCCAGGCAAACAATGTGCCTTTCGTAGGTGGTAAGGCTGCTAATGCCGGTGGTGTTGCTACATCAGCACTTGAGATGAGCCAGAACTCTGAAAGACTTTCATGGACCTTCGAAGAGGTTGATTCCAAGCTTAAGGGTATCATGGTTGGTATCTATCACAACATCGATGATGCTGCAAAAGAGTACGGTATGGAAGGCAACTATGTTGCAGGCGCTAACATCGCAGGCTTCAAGAAGGTAGTTGATGCAATGATCGCTCAGGGCGTTTGCTAAACCAAGCCATACATCGAGCCGATAGGCGAGATGCTGCATGGCATGAATTTAAAGTCCCGTAGACAGAAATGTCTGCGGGATTTTTCTTTCAAATATGAAAGATTTCAGTAATAATCGTAAGAAGTCGTAAGCTTGCGGTGTTGGAAGCTGTTGGAATGACAAAAAAACATCATGGCGTTATGAGCGGGTGCTTGTGGCGCCTTTTTTATGTCACGTTCGGCATTGTTTTTTCAGCATTTTTATTATATAATTACTGTGTATGCAGTTTACAATATCAAGTGTTTTATGATATGTAAATTACTTTGATTTCAAAGTGACTTTGCAGGAGCAGGATTAGCTTATGTTAGATGTAAAGGCTGATAAAAAAATAGTGGTTTTATGTACTTCCAGAGTATATGATCCCCAGGTCTACGGTTATATCAGAAGATTGAATGATGATCTTGTGAAAAATAACTGTGCGCTTTTGATCTTTTCAATCAATTCCGATCAATATTGGAATGAAGAGGATCTTTCGGCTGAGACGGCTATTTTTGATGTGATTCCTTATAAAAGTGTCGATGCTGTTATCATAATGGATGAAAAGATAAAGAGCCATTCCGTAACAAATAAGATTATTGAGGCTTCAAGATCATATTCAAAGCCGGTGATTACGGTTGACGGAAGCTATGAAGGAGTATCTCGTATTTGCTTTGATTATCCGGCAGGCTTTGAAAATGTCGTAAGGCATGTTATGGAACGGAAGGTGCTTAAAAATCCTCATATGATGGCCGGGTTTAAAGGAAATATATTTTCTGAGGAGAGAATAGAGATATTCAAAAAAGTCGTAACGGAGTACGGCTTTGAGTTTAATGAAAGCATGGTAAGCTATGGCGATTTCTGGTCAAATCCTACCAGAGAGGCTATGCAGAAGCTTATAGATAAAGGGAATATCCCCGATGCCGTGATTTGTGCAAATGATATTATGGCAATAAATGTTTTTGATGTTCTTACTTCTAACGGATACAGCGTACCCGGAGATGTTCTGGTATCGGGCTTTGACGGATATGATGAGGCTCTTCTTATGGATCCCAAGATCACTACCGTTTCCTGCAATACATCGGAACTGGCCGATGCAACTGTAGAGATGATCAAGAAAATTTTCGAATCTGACGGAAAAATGCCTGCCGTAGAACGAAAGGTGGTTCCGGTCCTTATTCCAAACGAGTCTACGGGATGCCCTGCCTATACCGGACAGACACAGAATATTCTTTCTCGTTTTAACAATAATTTCTACAGACATCAGGATGACATCAGAATACTGTATAATATAACTACAAGCATGCAGCTGGCTAATTCGCCGGAACAGATGATCTCGCAGCTGAAAAAGCTTGTTAATGATGAAAAGGTTACTCAGAGTCTTACCTGCGTGATGAACAAAAATTGTTTTGACCGCGACGATTATTTCTTCGATAAATATAATTCGACGGTAAACCTTCAGGATTTTACCTATGTTTATGATGCAGACAATGAAACAAATATTGTTGAGGTGGAAGTAGAGGATACCCTGCTTCGACCGGATAATAAGAGATTCATGGAGAAGGTTAATTCGGGTTATCCTGTTATATTTAATGCACTTGATTATATGGATACTCTTATGGGCTATGTATATTATAACTATCAGAGCTATGATATTATCAAGTATTCAAGAACCGCTAATATTACCAATACCATCAGTATGGGTGTCGGAGGCTACATTAATTCTTCCTATCAGCGAGGACTGGTGGAAAAAATCGATAAAATGTATAAGAAGGATGCCCTTACCGGTCTGCTTAACAGGATAGGCTTTCAGAATCTGTATGACAGGATAAGAAGCAGTGATGAAAACTATGGCAGGGAAGTGACCGTTATAATGTCGGATCTGGACGGCCTTAAGTACATTAATGATAATTACGGTCATGAAGAGGGAGATAATGCCATAATAACCATTGCGAAGGCATTGAAAAAATCCTGCCCCGAGGATGCACTGTGTGTACGATACGGAGGAGATGAGATCTTTGCCATGATAATCGGAAAGTATGACATCGAAGGTGTTATGGATCATATCAAAAAAGAGCTTGCCGATTATAACGAAACATCCGAGAAGGAATATATGGTAGTAGTAAGCTGCGGCTTTGCATCCTACAAGCTGGACGAAGATTTTGATATAAAAAAAGCACTCAGAAATGCCGATAAAAAGATGTATGAAGAAAAGAAACAGCATCGGATGGAGCAAGGTAAAGCGATGTAATGAAATGATAGTTTATGAAAAAATGTATCTGCCGAATATGATCGGTCGATGCATTTTTTTCACTGAGTAGTACTTTTAAAGGAGACATTAGGACGAAAAATGCTCGAGACAGTAAGAGATTTTGTTATTACGGCATGGAACGAATTTGTTGAAAACATTTACGCAAATAATGAGTCTGTTGCCGTTTATCTTTTAAAGGCTTTTTTTGTAGTCATTATATATGTGATAATAAGTGATAATATAAAAAGGCTGTTTAAAAAAATAGATGAAGATCTTGAAGAGAAAAATGTAAATAAGAGTCTTCGCGTGCTCGGCCTGGGCGGACTTATGTATCTGATATTGTCCGTGCTGGTGATGATAATGTTTAATATCCTGAACAGGATGGAGGTTGAACCCGCAGTTACTCTTGTGGTCCTTCTCGTGGTTTTTCTTTTGATGGTGGTAAACGGGGTTTTCTTAAGCCTTATTTCCAAGATTGTAAAATACTTTAAAAAGAACTCCTATGACGACTATTATGATCTGTCAGAGGATTTTACTGTTGTCGAAAAACCGAGCATTTTCAGGAACAGCAATGTCAGAAGGCTTTTAAGGCTGCTAGGACATCTGGTGATCGTGCTGCTTCTTGTTTTTGTGGTCAATCTCAGCTACCGTGGAATTGTTTATATGCTGGGCTCGGGTGGTGAAGAGATTTCGTGGACTTTTTCTATGGCCGACAATCTGATCGGACTTAAGCTGGATACAAAATTTAAAAAAGCAGATGCATCGGATAAGATCATTCCGGTATATACGTTTGGAAAAATGACTGTAAAATCCGACGGAGAGATCAATATCGTTTATGTTGACGGAAGAAGGGTTGGCTTTAATACGGAAAGCAGGGATTATAAAATGTACGGCATCGCGGTCAATCAAAGGGCTGTTGATGTCAGTAAAAAGACTACATTCTTTTATGATAAAAAGGTTCGCACGCTGGAGGATGCCTACGGTTCGAATTCCGATACGATTTATTATGTGAATTCAGAGGATAATGAATGCGTGGCAGTAACGGTCAATAATACATCTAACCGTGTTATTGCCGTGTCATACTTTACGGATTTCGAGAAGGTAACCGAAAATGCAATATTATCGGTTGAATGACAAGCCGTATTTTATGCGTGTGCTTCGTGGTGACGCTTCGTTTCAAATGTTTAAAACTGTTTAAGTTTGTGTTATCATGAAATGTGGTTTTTTAATTAACGGGATGAGGTGAAAATGAATGTATTATCTTATCAAATCGTCATTAACAGAATGCTCTGCCGCAGAATGCCATAACAGTGAATTTCAGTATGTGGCAGTCTTGACATTTGAGGAATGGCAGAAGGAGCAGAGCAGTTTTGATATGGGTATCGAGCTTGATATAAATGAAAACGATATTCATAATACCAAGGCCGAGGTTAACTATGATTCACTTACCGGGACCTTTTCGGTTCCCAGCAGGAGGAATATATGCGGTAAGGATTATCAGTATGCTTTTGCTCTTGATGAAAAGGGAATAGTTTTCATTGATTCCACAGGCGTGGTTGAGAGGATACTGAAGAGGATAGTTCGAACCAAAAGATGGCGTATGCCCTGTATGGAGAGATTTATATATGATTTCCTTGAAACCATCATAGCTCGAGATCTTACGCTTCTCGAAAGGTATGAGAAGGAGCTGGATGCGATAGAAGACGATATGATGGACGAGAATACTGAGACAACGCTGGTAAGGGTGAATGAGATACGGAGTGATCTTCGTGAGCTGAGAGTTCACTATGAGCAGCTTATCGACCTCGGACAGGAGCTGCAGGAAAACGAAAATAATTTCTTTAAACCGGAGAATACCCGTTATTTCAGACTTTTTACGGACAGAGTTACGAGATTGCACGATACTGCGTCGTCTCTTCGAGACTATGCAATGCAGATTCGAGATGTATATAATACTCAGATAGATGTCAAGCAGAACCGTATCATGACACTTCTTACCGTAGTCACAACGATCTTTATGCCACTTACACTGATAGTTGGCTGGTACGGAATGAACTTTCGCTATATGCCGGAGCTTGAAACAAAATGGGGATATCCTGTTGTAGTGATCGTCAGCATAGCGATCATAATCGGAGGACTTTGGTTCTTCAGAAAGAAAAAATGGTTGTAGGATGATTTAAAATGTTTTCTAAGGGTATTAAGGACGGTATTCCGATTGCACTCGGATATCTGTCAGTGAGCTTTACATTCGGACTTGCCGCAGTGGGCTGCGGATTCAAGGTATGGGAAGCTGTTCTGATCTCAATTACAAATCTTACATCTGCCGGACAGTTTGCAGGACTGGACATAATGGCGGCCGGAGGCGGCCTGCTTGAGATGGCGCTTGCCCAGCTGGTCATTAATATAAGATATTCACTAATGTCGATATCTTTGTCGCAGAAGGCAGACAGCTCTCTGACCGGTTTTTGGAGGATAATTCTCGGGTACGGAATAACCGACGAAATATTTGCGGTTGCCGTAGGACAGAATGAAACCGTCGGCAGAAGGTATCTCAGCGGACTGATAATAACTCCGGTCATAGGGTGGACACTGGGAACATTCTTAGGAGCATTTCTCGGAAATATTCTTCCCGAGATAGTGATAAATGCATTGGGCGTTGCAATATATGCGATGTTTCTTGCGATAATTCTTCCACCGGCAAGAGAAAACCTGAAGGTTATGACGGTTGTAATATTAGCGGTGATATTAAGCTGCCTAATGTTCTATGTTCCCTGGTTAAAGGAACACATTTCTTCGGGAATCTCGATTATCATAGCGGCGGTTTTGTCGGCGGCTTTCGGGGCAGCCTTCTTTCCCGTTAAAGATGAAAATTAATCTGATGCATGCTGAACAAAGTGAGAAGAAAATAATACGAGGACTGTAAATGGATTACGGAACATTTTTTATATATCTGGCTGTTATGGCCGGAGTCACATACCTTATCAGGGCAGTGCCTTTTCTGCTTTTTGATAAGAAGATTGAGAATGTATACATTAAGTCATTTTTGACTTATATACCATATGCCGTGCTTGCGGCTATGACATTTCCGGCTGTTTTTTATGCCACCGGAGATATCTTTTCCGGAGTGGCGGCAACACTTACGGGGATGTTTTTTGCGTATAGAAAAAAGAGCCTTTTGTTTGTTGCCGTTGCTTCCTGTGTTATGGCACTTTTGGTAATCCTCGTTATGAAATATGTTTTAAAAGTATAAATGGAAGAGTGTAAAATGAAAGATATAAATGCAATTTTTACCGACATAAATGACAATTTACCTGCCGCGCCCAAGTGGTATCTGCATCTGAAAACAATAAATGCACACAGGAGACTGGTAAGGCAGTACTGCTTTAGATGCGGTCTTTATTATCAGGGGCTGACACATGATCTGTCGAAGTATTCGTGGACGGAGTTTTCGGTAGGTGCAAAATATTATCAGGGAAACAGGAGCCCTAATGATGCGGAAAGAGAGGATAAGGGTTATACCTCATCATGGCTTCATCACAAGGGACGCAATAAGCATCATCTGGAATACTGGATTGATTACGATCTGATAAACGGCGGGATGTGCGGTATGAAAATGCCGGATAATTATATCGTTGAAATGTTCTGCGACAGAGTTGCAGCAAGTAAGATATATAAGAAGGAAGAATATACCGATGATACTCCGCTGAATTATTACCTTAGGGGGAAGAGCAAGGTAATGCTTCATCCTTATTCCCGTAAAAAGCTGGAAATGCTTCTCAGGATGCTTGCCGAAAAAGGAGAGGATGAAACCTTCAGATACGCGAGAAGGTATATGAGGGCATACAGAATGCATAATAAGAAGCTGCACGACTAAAGTCATAGGTTTGATGAAAAGATTACGCGAAGAAAATACAGAGGATATATATGAGCTTTACACATTTACATGTTCATACGGAATACAGCCTTCTTGACGGATCGGCAAAGATAAAGGAGCTGGTTTCAAGGGCAAAGGAGCTTGGTTTTGACAGCATTGCCATGACTGATCATGGGGCCATGTACGGAACCATATACTTTTACAGAGCATGCCTCGATGCCGGTATAAAGCCCATTATAGGCTGTGAGGTTTATGTTGCACCGGGGTCAAGGTTTGACAGGGAACCGGGACGAAATGATGAAAGATATTATCATCTTATCCTTCTTGCCGAAAATAATACGGGATATATGAATCTTTCCAAAATCGTCTCTACGGGATTTCTTGAGGGCTATTATTATAAGCCGAGAGTTGATAAGGAGATACTTCGTAAATATCACGAGGGTATCATCTGTCTTTCCGCATGCCTTCAGGGCGAGGTCGCCTTCAACTTAAGGTACGGCTTCTATGATAAGGCGGTGGAGGCTGCAAAGGAATATGAGGATATTTTCGGGAAAGGGAACTATTTCCTTGAGCTTCAGGATCACGGCCTGCCGGAGGATAAGGAGATAAATCCCGGACTTGTCCGAATGTCAAAGGAACTGGATATTCCTCTGGTATGTACAAACGATTCTCATTACATCTACAGGGAAGACTGGAAGGCACACGATGTTCTTATCTGTATCCAGACCGGAAAAAAGGTCGGTGATGAGGATAGAATGCATTATGCGCCGGGAGAGTATTATCTCAGGTCCGAGGAAGAAATGAAGGCGCTTTTTCCTTATGCTCCCGAGGCTATTGAGAATACTCATAAGATTGCCGAAAGATGTAATGTGGATATAACCTTCGGTGAATATAAGATCCCTCATTACGATGTCCCCGACGGGAAGGATGCATTTGAATATCTGAGTGAGCTTTGCGATAAGGGTATAAAGGAAAGGTACGGTGATCCTTCGCCGGCTCTTACGGAAAGACTAAAGCACGAGCTTTCCGTAATTAAGAATATGGGCTTTGTGGACTATTTCCTCATAGTATGGGATTTCATTAATTTCTCAAAGGAAAACGGTATAGCTGTAGGACCGGGAAGGGGCTCGGCAGCGGGAAGCATTGTATCATATTGCCTGAGGATAACCGATATAGATCCGATAAGATATAATCTGCTTTTTGAAAGATTCCTGAATCCCGAGCGTGTAAGCATGCCTGATATAGATATAGATTTTGATCCTGACAGAAGGCAGGAGGTTATAGATTACGTCAGAAGAAAATACGGTGATGAGCGTGTTGTGCAGATAGTTACCTTCGGAACATTAAAGCCCAGAAACTGTATACGGGATGTGGGAAGAGTAATGGACATTTCCTACAATGTCTGCGATAAGGCGGCAAAATCAATTCCCATGGATCCCAAGATGACGATTGATAAGGCACTCGATATAAGCACGGATTTCAGGAAAATGTATAATGAGGATTCCGAGGTTCGTTCGATGGTTGACTTTGCAAAGCAGCTTGAAGGCTTACCCAGACATACGGGAATGCATGCCGCCGGCGTAGTTATCGGCAGCGAACCCATTATCAACTATATTCCTCTGTGCAAGAATAATGATGTTGTAACGACACAGTATGAAAAGGGACAGGTTGAGGAGCTCGGGCTTCTTAAGATGGACTTTCTGGGACTAAGAAATCTCACTGTAATACAGGATACTATTAAGTCGGTGGAAAACCGGACAGGTGTAAAGATAGATACGAATACCATGGATATGGATGATCCCAAGGTGTTTGAACTGATCTCACAGGGAAAATGTGACGGTATTTTCCAGCTTGAATCTCAGGGGATGAGAAATTTCATGGTGGATCTTGCCCCGGGAAATCTTGAGGATATCATAGCCGGTATTTCGCTATATCGACCGGGCCCCATGGATTTTATTCCGAAATACATTTCCGGAAAGAAAAATCCCGAATCCGTTACCTATGATACTCCGGAGCTTGAGGAGATACTTGCTCCCACCTATGGCTGTATAGTCTATCAGGAGCAGGTTATGCAGATAGTAATGCAGCTTGCCGGATACTCCATGGGAAGGGCTGATCTGGTGCGCCGTGCCATGAGTAAGAAGCATTCGGATACAATGCTTAAGGAGAGAAAGAACTTTGTCGACGGAAATCCGGAGCTTGGTGTTAAGGGCTGTGTCGGAAACGGTATCGACAGAGATACGGCCAACAGAATTTTTGATGAAATGGTGGATTTTGCCAGCTACGCATTCAACAAATCCCATGCGGCTGCTTATGCCGTAGTAGCCTATCAGACGGCTTATCTTAAATGCTATTTTCCGCTTGATTTTATGGCATCACTTCTTACATCGGTAAAGGATAATTCGGTCAAGCTTAATAATTACATTCGTTCCGTGGAGAAGATGAACATTAAGCTTCTGGCCCCCGATATCAATAAGAGTAATCTTGATTTTACGGTGTCGGGTGATGGAATAATGTATGGACTTTCCGCAATCAAATCAGTCGGAGATAATGTCGTAAAGGGGATCATAAAGGAAAGAGAGGAGAACGGTTCCTTTAAGGATTTTGATGATTTCATAGAAAGAATGTACGATAAATCCATTAACCGAAGATATGTTGAGGCATTCATTCTTTCGGGAGTATTTGATTCCTTCGGCATCACGAGAAGGGCCCTTATGATGGTTTATGACGAAGTGATCGAAAATGTTGCCAGGGACAGAAAGAAGAGCTTTTCCGGGCAGATGGATCTTTTTGATATTTTTGAGGATGAGTCCTTTAAGAGCAGGGTTACATATCCGAAAGTCGAGGAATATTCAATGGATGAAAAGCTTGCCGGCGAAAAGGAAATGCT
>CACYCJ010000372.1 GCA_902772925.1 uncultured Lachnospiraceae bacterium | reverse complement strand
GATGCTTCCGAGGAAGCATTTGATGATGCGGGTGAGGCTGTGTTCAGTGCGCCTGCTGTCGGAAATGTGTCCGATCCCGAAGAGGTCGAGTATGTCGATGTCATTACTCACGAGACCGATAAAAAGCTGAAGGAAACCGATTATGTAAATATCGAAAAATATGTTACGGTCTATAACGGCACAGATTATTCGGCAGTATATGATTTCAATTATTACATTAATCATAATAATGATGTAAAGACGGTCATAGGTGCCAATACGAAAAAGGTGCTTGAGCATTTTGTGAAAAACGGGATGAAGGAGCTTCGCTGCGGAAAGAAGAGCTTTGACATATATTCATATATCTATGCAAACAGTGATCTCAGGCGTTCCTT
Organism: uncultured Lachnospiraceae bacterium; assembly: GCA_902772925.1. Taxonomy (GTDB): domain Bacteria; phylum Bacillota; class Clostridia; order Lachnospirales; family Lachnospiraceae; genus Eubacterium_Q. The sequence goes on along the minus strand of CACYCJ010000372.1, from coordinate 4,228 downwards.
CGGTACGGATTACGAGAAGTATTTCATCCACTATATACAGCACGGAAAAGCGGAAAAGAGAAAAGCCGTAGGAGTCAGATCCATGCAGAATTATCTTACCGTGTACAAGGATGTGGATGTATCCTCCATTTATGATTTTAATTATTATCTGTCAAATAACAGTACTCTCAAAAAAAAATATATGCTTGACGACGCGGGACTTCTCGAGTATTTTGCAATGACAGGTATATTTTCGAATGATAAGGCAAAGGCAAGCTACAAGGATTCGGATTATAAGACCATTAAGGCATCGCTTAATGAGATAAAGAATAATCCCGTAGGAACCGAGATAGTAAGATACGCTCTGCAGTTTGTCGGAAACCCTTATGTTTACGGCGGTAACAGCCTTACAAACGGAACCGACTGCTCGGGCTTTACATATCTTGTATTTCAGCATTTCGGAATTTCAATCCCGAGAGATTCGGTAACTCAGGGACACAGCGGAAAGCTTATAACAAGTGTTGCGAATGCCATTCCCGGTGATATATTCTATTACAGCTGGGGCCATGTGGCACTTTATATAGGAAACGGAAAGATAGTGCATGCTTCAAATGTGAACACGGGCATTATCGTATCCGAAATGGGTGAATACTGGGGACACCCGGCAAGCATCAGAAGATATTTCTGACTTAAGTACTTATAGAATAAAAAATATTGTAGTAGGAGAGTAACATGGAAAAGAACATTTACAGGGACAAAACGATAGACAAAATGAGCGAAGCTGATGTTGGAACCAATGTCAGACTTGCGGGATGGGTTGAAAATATCCGTGATCACGGCGGAGTTTCATTTATCGATCTCAGGGATATGTACGGTGTTATGCAGGTAGTGCTTCGTGACGCAAAGCTTCTCGATGGTATATCAAGAGAGGAAGCGATATCGGTTGAGGGACTTATAGAGCATAGAGATGAGGAAACCTATAATCCCAAGATCCCTACGGGAACCATCGAGCTTGAAGCTCATTCGATAGATATACTCGGAAGGGTTTACAGCACATTGCCCTTTGAGATAATCACTTCTAAGGAAGTAAGAGAGGATGTAAGACTTAAATACAGATTCCTCGATCTCAGGAATGAAAAGGTAAAGGATAACATTCTCTTCAGGTCGAAGGTTATATCATTCCTCAGAAACAAGATGGAGGAAATGGGCTTCGTTGAGATACAGACTCCCGTGCTCTGTGCATCGAGTCCCGAAGGAGCAAGAGATTATATTGTTCCCTCACGCCGTTTCAAGGGTAAATTCTATGCTTTGCCTCAGGCTCCTCAGCAGTATAAGCAGCTGCTTATGGTTTCCGGCTTTGATAAATATTTCCAGATAGCTCCCTGCTTCAGAGATGAGGATGCAAGAGCAGACAGATCGCCCGGAGAATTCTATCAGCTGGATTTCGAAATGAGCTTTGCAACCCAGGAGGATGTTTTCAAGGTTGGTGAGGAGGTTCTCACTGCCACATTCAAGAAATTTGCTCCCGAGGGATATGCCGTGACTGAGGCTCCTTATCCCGTTATAAGCTATAAGGAAGCGATGCTTTTATACGGAACGGATAAGCCGGATCTTCGTAATCCTTTACTGATAATGGATCTTTCCGAATTCTTCCAGAGATGTACCTTCAAGCCCTTCCACGATAAGACAGTAAGAGCGATAAATGTTCCCCGTAAGCTTTCAAAGGGTCAGCATGAAAAAATGCTTAAGTTCGCCCAGGGAATCGGTATGGGAGGCCTCGGATATCTTGAGGTTCTTGAGGACGGAAGCTACAAGGGACCCATTGATAAATTCATTCCCGATGATATGAAGGAAGAGCTCAGGGAAAAGGCAGGTCTTAAGACGGGAGATACTATTTTCTTCATAGCCGATAAGGAATATCAGGCAAGCATTTTTGCGGGACAGATAAGAAGTGAGCTGGGAATCAGGCTCGATCTGAATGAGAAAAATGCATATCGTTTCTGTTATATAAATGATTTCCCTATGTATGAAACGGATGAGGAGACCAAGAAGCCTGCGTTTACGCATAATCCCTTCTCAATGCCGCAGGGCGGTCTTGAAGCCCTTAATGAAAAGGATCCTCTGGATATACTTGCATATCAGTATGATATTGTTTGTAACGGTGTGGAGCTTTCCAGCGGTGCCGTTAGAAACCATGATATGCAGATCATGGAGAAGGCGTTTGAGATAGCGGGATACTCAAAGGATGTTCTCGAAAAGAAATTCGGAGCACTTTATACCGCATTTCAGTTCGGGGCACCTCCTCATGCGGGAATGGCACCCGGCGTGGACAGAATGATAATGCTCCTTAGAAATGAGGACAATATCCGTGAGGTAATAGCATTCCCCATGAACGGAAACGGACAGGATCTTATGTGCGGTGCACCCGGAGAGGTTACAGAGATGCAGCTTCGCGAAACACATATCAAGGTGCGTGATTAAATAAGGAGGCGGACAGTATGCAGATTACTGATGAAACTATAGATTATGTCGGCATTTTGGCTAAGCTTTCGCTTTCCGAGGAAGAAAAGCAGACGGCAAAGAAGGATATGTCGGATATGCTGGACTATGTAAATAAATTAAATGAGCTTGATGTTTCGGATGTAGAACCGATGAGCCACACCTTCCCTGTTTCAAATGTTATGAGGGAAGATGAGGTTACCAACGGAGACGACAGGGAAGCGATGCTTTGTAATGCACCCGAAAAGAGCGAGGACAGTTATATCGTGCCCAAGACCTTCGATTAATTAAAAGGGGATTAAAAATGTCAGATTTAATGAACTATACGGCCGTACAGCTGGGGAAGATGATAAAGGATAAGGAGATTTCCTCGGTTGAAGCTGTAAAGGCAAGCCTTGAAGCAATAAATAAAAATGAAGAAAAGATAAATGCATTTGTTACCATAGATGAAGAGGGAGCGCTTAAAAGAGCAGAGGAGGCAGATAAAAAAATAGCCTCCGGAGAACTGAACGGTCCCTTTGCCGGAGTACCTCTTGCGGTAAAGGATAATATGAACATTACCGGAATGCTCACAACCTGCTCTTCACATATACTTGATAATTTTGTTCCTACCTTTGATGCTACTGCAGTTAAGCTTATGACGGATGCCGGTGCAGTAGTGGTGGGCAAGACAAATATGGATGAGTTTGCCATGGGAAGCACCACGGAAACATCATATTTCGGTCCGACTAAGAATCCTTATGATCTTGAACGGGTTCCCGGAGGTTCGTCGGGAGGCTCGGCTGCTTCCGTAGCTGCCTGCTCGGTTCCTTTTGCCCTGGGCTCGGATACCGGCGGTTCCATAAGGCAGCCCGCTTCATTCTGCGGAGTAACCGGAATAAAGCCGACCTACGGCCGTGTTTCAAGATACGGACTTATCGCATATGGTTCTTCACTGGATCAGATAGGACCTCTTACAAGAGATGTTACGGATTCAGCTGCAGTACTTGAAACTATTTGCCGGTATGACAAGAAGGATTCGACTTCGGCAAACAGAAGTGATACTGATTTTATGAGCGCTCTTATACCCGATGTCAAGGGAATGAAGATAGGCGTGCCGAGAGATTATTTTGCCGAGGGTCTGGATGAGGAAGTTAAAAATGCGGTTCTCGGTGCTGTTGAAACCCTGAAGGGGCTTGGTGCAGAGGTTGAAGAGTTCGATCTCGGCATGGTGGAATATGCGATACCCGCATATTATATCATTGCCTGTGCGGAGGCTTCATCTAATCTTGAAAGATTTGACGGAGTGAAGTACGGATACAGGACAAAGGAATACTCGGACCTTCATGAAATGTATAAAAAGTCAAGATCCGAAGGCTTCGGTGCCGAGGTGAAGAGAAGGATAATGCTCGGCTCATTTGTTCTTTCTTCAGGTTATTATGATGCATATTATGTGAAGGCGCTTAAGGTAAAGAGGCTTATAAAGGAAGCATTTGACAGGGCATTTGAAAAATATGATATGATCATCGGACCCGTTGCTCCGACCACGGCGCTTAAATGCGGAGAGTCACTTTCAGATCCGATTAAAATGTATCTCGGAGATATTTATACGGTATCGGTAAACCTTGCGGGACTTCCCGGAATTTCGGTACCCTGCGGTTATGATAAGAATAATCTTCCCATAGGAATGCAACTCCTCGGACAGACATTTGAGGAAAAGAAGATACTTCGTGCCGCATATGCATTTGAGGGAACCTTTGACAGGAAAAGT
>CACYCJ010000371.1 GCA_902772925.1 uncultured Lachnospiraceae bacterium | reverse complement strand
GGATTCGAACCCACGCGCCCTTGCGGACAAACGGTTTTCAAGACCGCCTCGTTATGACCACTTCGATATCTCTCCAGTCATTTTTAAGCATAAACAAAGCCGCTCTTTGTCAGCGACTTTGTTATATTATCAAAATAATCATTTAGTGTCAACCACTTTTTTAGAAAATTTTTATGAACTTTTTTTTGGCTTATTTACTTGTGTTTTCGGCACATTTTGTCTAATCGCTATCTTGTGTCGCCGTTTTTTCCCTGCACTATATTTAGTGACACCATCATTTCATCAACGCTTCTGCTATCTTCATATCCTCAGGTGTGGTAACCTTAATATTCTCATAGCTTCCTTCTATTATCTTAACCCTCTGGTCCATATATTTTTCTACTATCATGGTATCATCGGTAATATTCTTATTTTCATCCGACCTGAGTCTGCTGTAGGCTTCCTCCAGAAGTCTTCTGTCAAAGGTCTGCGGAGTCTGGATCTGATAAAGCGTTTTTCTGTCCGGTGTATCAATTCCGAACATATCCGTATCAACTACCTTTATCGTATCCTTTGCGGGAACAGCTGTAGTACAGGCCTTATATCGTCTGGCCGCGGATATCGAGCCGAGGATCATTCCGTTGGTCACAAAAGGTCTTGCCCCGTCATGTATCATCACTATGTCAGACTTTTTATTCAGCGCCTTAAGTCCCTTGCTTACCGAATCGTATCTTTCCTTTCCTCCCGCAACGATTCTTTTTACCTTTGTAAAATCATATTTTTTTACTACTTCCTGCTTACAGTATTCTATATCCTCAAACCTGCAAACAAGTATTATCTCATCTACAACGCTCGCCTCGAATGTTTTGAGCGAATAGTAAATAAGCGGTTTATCACCGAGCATAAGAAACTGCTTCGGTGTTTTACTTTTCATTCTGCTTCCGCTTCCTGCGGCCAGCACCATAGCAGATACCATTAGTCTACCTCTCTCCGATCTTCAGATTCGGAACCGCATTCAGCGTATTTCCGTCCCTGACTCCTTTTATAAATTCATAATAACCGGCTGATGCTATCATCACGCCGTTATCGGTACAGTATATCGGCGAAGGGTTAAAGAATTCTATTCCCTCTTCAGCCGTTCTCTTTTTCATATATTCGCGAAGTGATGAATTAGACGCAACTCCGCCCGCCAGGGCCAGTCTTTTACAGTCGTTATCTATAGCTGCCTTTATCGACCTTTCGGTAAGCACCTCTATTACCGCCTTCTGGAACGAAGCGGCAACATCCGCCTTATTTACCTCTTCGCCCTTCATCTCGGCGTTATTCAGGTAATTCAGAACCGACGATTTAAGTCCGCTGAAAGAGAAATCGTAGGGAGCATCCTCGATGACTGCCCGCGGAAATCTGATTGCATCCGGGTTTCCTTCTCTTGCCAGCTTATCGACCTTCGGTCCGCCCGGATAGCCGAGTCCTATAGCTCTTGCGATCTTGTCAAATGCTTCTCCTGCCGCATCATCATGAGTTCTGCCGAGTATTTCGTATTTCCCATAATCCACGGTCTTTACTATATGAGAATGGCCGCCCGATGCCACAAGGCACATAAACGGAGGCTCAAGTTCTTTATTTTCAATATAGTTTGCGCATATATGTCCTTCAATGTGATTCACGCCCACAAGAGGAATGCGTCTTGCATAGCTGATTGCTTTCGCAGTCCCAACGCCCACAAGAAGCGGGCCTACCAGTCCCGGACCGTAAGTAACAGCGATGGCATCCAGATCATCCCAGGTAAGTGAAGCATCTTCAAGTGCCTTCCTTATCACGGGAGTTATCTTTTCTATATGCTTCCGGGACGCTATCTCCGGCACAACTCCTCCATACAAAGTATGGATATCAATCTGCGAATATATTACATTTGAAAGCACCTCGCGACCGTTTACCACGACCGCAGCCGCAGTTTCGTCACAGGAGGTTTCTATTCCGAGTATCTTGATATCTTTTTGAAGCATTTCATTCGTCCTCATCTTCAAAATTCAGTACTTTTACATATCTGTCCTTGGGGATAACGGCATCAGGAAAGATTTCCTTTACCTTGTCCGCATATTCGGCAGGCTTATTTAATGACGGTGAAAAATGCGTCAGCCACATTTCCTTTACCTCCGCCTCTTTTGCAAGCTGCGCAGCCTCATACATCGTCATATGCTTCTTTTCCTTTGCCTTTTCTTCACCATCCTCCTCGCCGTACATGCCCTCACATATAAACAGATCCGAGTTTTTTGCGTGGCTTACGATAGACGGAGTCGGTCTGCTGTCAGTACAGTAGGTCAGCTTCAGACCCTTCCTGTCCTCTCCCATGACCATATCACTTGTATAGATCTTTCCCTCGTGCTCGACTGTTCCGCCATGCTGAAGTATATTCCAGGTTCTGACGGGAAGCCCGAGGCTTTTAGCCGCATCGGGATTAAATCTTCCGGCACGGCCGAGTTCAAAGCAATATCCGTAGCAGGTAAGATTATGGTCAAGCTTAAATGCGGTTATCTTCAGACCGAGCATGGACACATCAGCCTCATTTTCCTTTATCTCCACACAGTTGACCTTAAAGGGAAGTCTGGGTGCTATTACGAGAAGAGACCTTACGATCCTTTCAAGTCCTTCGGGGCCGACGATCGTCACATCCTCACGCCTGTCCGCATTTCCCATCATAAGAAGAAAGCCCGGAAGGCCGCTTATATGATCGGCATGAAAATGCGTTATAAGGATGAGATCTATAGCCTTATAGCTCCATCCGAGTCTCTTTGCTGTTATCTGAGTTCCCTCGCCGCAATCGACGAGTATATTGGTACCGTTATATCTTATCATAAGGGATGTAAGATATCTGTAGGGAAGCGGCATCATACCGCCCGTACCAAGTAAGCATACATCTATCATACAGTTTCTCTTTTCGTTAAATTCTTTTTCATTAATATGGCATCCTCAACAGGGGATGCATAATAGTTTCTTCTGGTACCGACCTTTTCAAAGCCGGTTCCTTCATATAGTCCTATCGCAGGTGCGTTTCCGGCTCTCACCTCGAGAAAAATACTTTCGGCTTTTCCACGCAGCTCTTCAACAAATGCAGACATAAGCTTTTTTCCGAATCCCCTGCCTCTTAGCTCTTTCGTAACCGCTATCCTGAGCAGCTCTGCCTCATCACAGACGAGAGAATAAATGATATAGCCCGATACGGGCTTTTCCGCATTCTCCACACTCTTATACAGCTTCCCGTAACCGTCGATTACCAGAAAATGATTATACTCATAGGAAAATGTTTCTCGGAGAGATTTTTCGCTCCAAGCATCATTAAAAACCTCTGCTTCTATCCGGGATATCTCTGATATCAGCTTATCGTTTTTCAACTGTTCACCCGATTCCGTCATCTTCCCGATTCCCTCTCCGCCTGGGACTTCCTGAGATATATCGGAGCAAATTCATCAACATGAACCGCCTTACCCTGCAGATAATATTCATAACCGAGAAGTGCTACCGAAGAAGCCTTTTGAAGACAGAAGCTGATCGGCGCAAAGCAAAACGGAACCTTCAGACCCTCTCTGATAACATCCTTATATACAGGGATCCCGTCACCCAGGAATGTTACGCTCTCACCCTTTTCATTCAGAATGTTTATCAGCTCATTTATATCCATGGGTACCTCTTCCATGATGGTCTCCGAAACAACCTTCTCGCTGTCGGTCTTTATAAAGCTGTAAATGCCGGTATAAACCTGATTTCTCCTTGCATCCATTACAGGGCATACAAGACCGCTGTTTCCGTAAAGATTATATGCCAGCCCTTCACAGGTAGGTACCGGTATTACCGGCTTATCGATAGCCATGGCAAGCCCCTTTGCGGTAGCCGCGCCTATCCTGAGTCCCGTAAATGAACCCGGTCCGGCCGCAATCGCAATGGCATCCACATCATTTATATCCGTACCGGACGCCTCGAGAAGTGATGCTATCATCGGAAGAAGGGTTTCCGAATGCGTCTTCTTATTATTAACAGTATATTCAGCTATTAGTCTTTCCTCATCGATCAGTGCAGCCGAAGCGACTATTCCCGAGGAATCAATTCCGAGTATTTTCATATCATCACTCCCTGATAGTGATCCTTCTGTAATCGAATCCTTTTTCCGGATCCTTTTCTATCGTTATCCTTATAGCATCTGCCGGGATAATACCCGCTATCAGCTCAGCCCATTCTACAAGGCATACTCCGTCGCCGTTATCACATTTATCGAAAAAGCCGACCTCCTCCATTTCATCCTCCGATGTTATCCTGTAAACATCAAAATGATAGAAAGGAAGTCTCCCTTCATCGTATTCCTTAAGTATCGTAAATGTCGGGCTTGATATCGGCTCCATTATCCCGAGGCCGTGGCCGAAGCCCTGCGCAAATACCGTTTTCCCGGTTCCGAGATCCCCGTCAAGACAGATGACCTGACCGGAAACGGCATTTCTTCCCATCTCAATGCCGAAATGGAGCGTTTCCTCCCGACTGTTGGTTTCTATAATAGTTTCCTGCATTTCATTTTTCCTTTTTATCGAAACAGCTTTTTTCTCAAATTTACTTCTGTCCCAGAAATACCTTCAGATTACCGGAAAGCTTGGGATAATACTCAGATGTATAACTGACTACCCTTCCGAGGATTATATCTTTTTCATCGCCCATGGCCTCATTCGGGATAACAAAGGCATTGTAGGGATTTGTGTATATTGCAAACATACGCTTTGTATAAAGAAGACGATATACATTTTCCCAGCCTATCCCATCGGACTCATTCCCCAGCGAGATCTTCAATCCTTCGGCTCCTATCTCATAAACCACGGGGTCCTTATATGAGGGGCTTGTGCGAAGCTGGTTAAGAGCCTTTATATATAATGTCACAGGATTTGCGACAAGGCAAATGACCGCCACCGCAAAGTAAATGATTATGGACTTTAAGCTCCCGCCCATTATAATGCAATAGATCCCGAGCCCTGTTCCGAGGAGTCCGAGAAAAATGCTCACCAGCCCGCCGAGGCGGGTATAATAGGACCTGAAGACAAATTCGACAAGTGCCGGAGCAGTCATTTGTACAGTTATTTTTTTTGAATTTTCCATTACCTGCTCCCGTATATCAAAGATCGAGTACGATCTTCCTGTCAGCCGGTTTAAATTCTCTGTATTTCACACCGGTCCTGTCAAACATCTTTTTCGAAGCAATGGTACTCTCGGAATCGGCATACTTGTCACAAGCATAGATAACCTCTTTTATCCCGCTCTGAATGATAGCCTTTGCACATTCATTGCAGGGAAAGAGTGTAACATAGCATCTAGCTCCCTTAACATTTCCGCTGCCCCTGTAATTCAGGATGGCATTAAGCTCCGCATGGCATACGAACATATACTTGCTGTCCAGCGCCGAGCCGTCCCTTCCCCAGGGCATATCGTCATCCTCGCAGCCCTCGGGCATTCCGTTGTAGCCGACCGAAAGGATCCTGTTGTCGCTTCCGACAATGCAAGCTCCCACCTGCGTACTGGGGTCCTTGCTCCTCTGAGCCGAAAGATATGCTATCCCCATAAAATATTGATCCCAGCTTATGTAATCAATTCTTTTCAAAACGTTCCTCCGTTTATTTTATCGAACCGAAATAATCCGGATACAAGGTCTTTGCGATTTCAACCATTGCATCAACTATATGAGCATTCGGTCTGTTGCTGCTGTTCTCATCTATGTAATAAATATCTCCGTTCTTAACTGCAGTCACATTTTCCCAGCCTTTTCTTGATGTGATAGTCCCCTTCACATCATCCACATAGCTTACCGAATGAAGGATTACATCCGGATTAAGTCCTACCGCGGCTTCCTCGGAAATCTCCGGCCAGCCCTCCTGGTCTGCCGTAACATTTATCGCACCGACATCCGTAAGCATTTCATTCAAAAATGTGTTGCTGCCTATCGTATAGATTGAAGAATAGTCATCAGTCGGAACCGATAAAAGGAAAAGCACCGTCTTCTTCTCATCCTCGGGAATTGAGGATGCATCATCAACTATCTCATCGATCTTTGCCTGCATATCGGATATTATCTCCTCTGCAGAAGCCTTCTCTCCCGTAACCTCTCCTATAAATCTGATATCATCCTGAATACCGGCTATGGAGGTGCTGCTTGGTATATCGGCAACGCATATGCCTGCTTCCTCCTCTGTAACATAAGGATTATCTCCGCCTGCATAAACCATTCCCGATGTAAATATGATATCAGGCTCCAGAGCTATGAGCTGTTCATGGTCAGGTTCATACATCGAAAATACAGGGATGCTGTCGGTGGAAGAAGCGATCACATACTGAGAATAATCATCTACCGCAACCAGCTTATCGGCAAGTCCCATATCTACAAGAGTCTCGGTTATTGCAGGATTAAGGGAAACGATCTTTTCAACCTTCTCGGGAATTGTAATTTTATTTCCGGCTCTGTCCAGATCATAACCGCTCGGCTGAAGCCTGTCATTTATATCTTCATCAGTCCCGGTTGCCGTATCGGTCTCTTCCGTAGATAATGTGTCCGGCTCCAGACTTCCCGTATCTGTTTCTGTCGGCAGATCAACCTTCTTTGCACATCCGGAGAGCATAAATCCGGCAGTCGTCAGTAGCAATATAGTCTTTGTAAGCTTGGTTAATTTTTTCATGGTTATCCTCCGTAAATTAATATTTCGGTAAATATAATATCAAATATACAAACCGTAAAAAATACTGTAGAACATAATAATACAAAAAACGAATTCCGAAAAGCTTATTTTTAAACTTAAAAGGAATCCGTTTTTTGTATTTCTTCCGACATAACCCTTTTTACGGGTCATGCCTTTATTTCTGTCAGAAAATAACTACAGGCGTCATTTCATAGCTGCTGATAACGTATTCTACATATGTATCGATCAGCTTATCGGTCTTTCCGTTATAGTGATAGAGATCTCTGTCTGAAATATAATAGAAATCGGAAAGTCCGTTATAGATAACATCACCTTTATAGTCCTCTACACTGTATTCAAAAACCTTGCCGGGATTTGAAATATTTATCTTATCGTCATCCCCGTACTCTATTACGGTTCCATCCGGATAAAGCAGCGCGGTATTCCCCTCTGTTATGTTGCCGCCGAGAATCTCGGAATAACCGCCTTTGTACAGATACATGGAGCATATATTATTGTCACCGTCGGCATGGTCGTACTGAAGATAATACATTTCCCCATTTCCTATACTTACATCCTTGACCTGATCAATCTTATCCGCCAGTTCCACCTTGTCGCCTGATATACGACACATATATAAGGATTCACTGTCATCGTCATAATATGCCGGTCCGGTTTTTGTATTGTACAGTCTCACATCCGATGCCGCAATATCAGCAACCTCAGCGGAAAGCTCATAATTTTTACTGTCGCCGGAATAGTTAATCTGATTCTTTCCGCCGTCAGAAATCGATGTCGCCGATACATGTCCGTCGAGCCCGTAGCTCATTTTAACCTTGAGATTATCTGATGTTATAAGACGACTGTCTTTTCCGTCAAACAAATAGAGATCAAGATAACAGGAGTCATCATATTCATCACCGGGATTTATTCTCTTACCGTTTTCAATGCTGTAGAAAATCTGTCCATCGTTCATATCAAAAATGTAACCGTACACATCGTCGGATATCAGTTTTGAATTTTTGTTTTTGTCTGTAGAATACAGCTCGTAATAATAATCATAGGTACTATCATCAACAATTATCTTAGCATAGTATATCCTGCCATTCTTGGTGAGAGCAAATGTGTCAACATCATCGGCAAGAAGTATCCTGTTATTAAAATCCTTTATTTCCGCATAATACAGCTTCTTCTTATCCGAATCGCCCTCATCGATCAGATACGCTATGTAATCACCCTTATCACTGATATAAAGACTGTCCACATTTTTATCAAGCTTTTTAGAGGTTCTTCCGTCAAAATAGTAGGTTGTTCCCTCTTTAACATAGAAAACCGAACCATCCTTCATCACACCGTATATATTTGATACCTTTGATGCTATCTCAAGGGAAAGTTCCTCATTCTTTTCGGGGTTTTTGCCGAGCTTCTTAACCTGTACACGATTCAGTACGCCATATCCGTTATTCTCATCATACTTGGTATAATAATACAGATATTTTCCGTCCGCAGCATAAAACATCGTCTCGAAATCATCCGATCCGACCTCGTCAAACTCAGCAGTTACTCCCTTTTTTGCATTTATAATATGCTTATACTCGCCATCAGCAACATATACAACAGTAGTATTTGCCTTAGCCATGTAATCCTTTATCTTATCCTTGAACAAAAGAATTCCGACCGCGACAGCTGCTATTATCACGGCAGCTACGATGCCTATGATAATAAAAGGAAGTGCTTTATTTTTACCGTTTTTCTTCTGAGCATTACTCTGCGGCTTATACGGCGGGACGCTGCTGCTCTGCTGCGGCTTTTGCGAAGCCAGCTTCTGTGAAATATCCTGAGCAGGTCTTCTGCCTCTAAGGGGATCGTCCTGCTGAATGTCCTTCGGGAATATCTGACTTCCCTGAGAATGACCCCGGGCACCTCCTGCCTGTCCCTGAGCACCCTGTGAATATCCCTGGCCGCCGGCTCTTTGTCTGTCGGGGCCGCCGAATTCATTATCGTAATTGACCGGAACGCCGTAACCGTTTCCATACTGAACCTGTCCGACATATCCGCCACCCGGAGTAGGATTCACATAATCTCTGGTCGTAGGACGATCATACATCCAGTAGTCATCACGGCGCTGCTGTACATTGGTGCTGGAATATTCGCCACCCGGAAATTCATAGTCTATTACTACTTCTTCCTTCCTGCGAACACTGCTCATAGGGACAAGACCGGTGGAATACCCGCCGGACATCATATCATCTCCGCCCTTAAGGACAGTAGTCGCTTCTGCTTCAACATCGATAAATGCATTTCCGCATACAGTACAAAATCTGGCATTATCCGGCAAAATATTGCCGCATTTATCACATTTCATATGAATTCCCCTTTAAACTTATAAGTCTTCCTATAAGAACCCGGTGAATTTACAGATTTACCTGAGGAAGCTCTGCAAAGCTCTTCTCCAACTCTTCATCCGTAGGAATATAATCTTCCATTTCACCATCATTATATTTCCCGTATGCAACCATATCGAAATATCCTGTTCCGGTAAGGCCGAATACGATGGTCTTCTCTTCGCCGGTCTCCTTGCACCTTAAGGCCTCGTCTATCGCAACACGGATTGCATGGCTTGACTCGGGTGCGGGAAGGATTCCTTCTACTCTTGCGAACTGAACCGCAGCATCAAATACCTCTTTCTGTCCTACGGAAGTTGCCTCAATGAGTCCGTCATGATACAGCTGAGAAAGCACGGGGCTCATTCCATGGTATCTGAGTCCGCCTGCATGGTTGGGTGAAGGAATGAAATTGCTTCCGAGTGTATACATTTTTGCAAGAGGACAAACCTTTCCCGTATCACAGAAGTCATATGCATATTTTCCTCTTGTAAAGCTGGGACATGATGCAGGCTCAACCGCTATGATCCTGTAGTCCGCATTTCCCTTTATCTTCTCTCCAACGAAGGGTGATACAAGTCCGCCGAGGTTTGAACCGCCGCCTGCACAACCGATAATGATATCGGGAACTATATCATACTTTTCAAGTGCCGTCTTGGTCTCAAGTCCGATGATCGTCTGGTGAAGCAGAACCTGATTAAGCACGCTTCCGAGAACATATTTATATCCGTCTCTTGTAAGCTCTGCTTCAACTGCCTCAGAAATTGCACATCCGAGACTTCCCGTGGTTCCGGGATGTCTTTCGAGTATCTTTCTTCCGATTTCCGTCGTATTGCTGGGTGAAGGAGTTACTGTGGCACCGTAGGTACGCATTACCTCTCTTCTGAAGGGCTTCTGCTCATAAGAAACCTTAACCATATATACCAGACAGTCAAGTCCGAAGTATGCACATGCCATTGAAAGCGCTGTTCCCCACTGACCTGCTCCCGTCTCTGTTGTAACACCCTTAAGGCCCTGTTTTTTTGCATAATAAGCCTGAGCTATGGCAGAATTAAGCTTATGGCTTCCGGATGTATTGTTTCCCTCGAATTTATAATAAATCTTAGCGGGTGTACCCAGCTTCTCTTCAAGGCAATAAGCCCTTACGAGAGGTGAGGGACGGTACATTTTATAAAATTTCTGAATTTCATCGGGTATGGGAATATATGCATCAGTGGTGTTAAGCTCCTGAGCTATAAGCTCGTCACAGAAAACACCTGAAAGCTCCTCTGCTGTCATAGGCTTCAGTGTACCCGGATTTATAAGGGGTGCCGGCTTGTTGACCATATCAGCCCTCACATTGTACCACTGCTTAGGCACCTCGGTTTCTTCAAGATAGATCTTATAAGGTATATCCTTGTTCATATATGCCTCCTCCATAAAAAAATATTACTCATCAACTTTATCACTTTTCATCCATAATAGCAAACCATTGTTGCATAAACACTGTTATCAGACAAAAAGAAACCGATATATACACTTCGAATGCCCACGAAAGCAAATGCTTATTCGAAATGTATATATCGGTCAGACAAATGTTACAATGCAGAGTATTTGTAACATCCTATAATCTTAATCGTCCACGAGAGGATTCGAACCTCCGACCTACCGCTTAGGAGGCGGTCGCTCTATCCTGCTGAGCTACGCGGACATATAAGCGATTTTAGAACAACTGAGTTCACAAGTCAAGAGGAAGTTCTCTCATTAAATTTATTCTATCACCAAGTTTATTCGGCATCGGGATTAAAAACATTACCGCCGTATTTCTTCCGATAATTCTCTATGCAATATTCTATTACCCTCACGGCTTCTATTGCACCCATGATATCATCCACCTTGGTTTCTTTTCCTTCAAGGTTTTTATATACTGAGAAGAAATGCTGGATTTCATCAAAAATATGCTTCGGAAGCTCCGATATATCGGTATATCCGTTATAGGTGGGATCTCCGTATGCCATGGCGATTATCTTCTCATCTCCCATTCCGCCGTCAAGCATCTTCATTACGCCGATGGGATAGCTTCTTACGAGTGTAAGAGGCTGTATCTGCTCGTTGCATAAAACAAGAACATCAAGCGGGTCATGATCATCACCCAGTGTCTTGGGAATGAAGCCGTAGTTTGCGGGATAATGTGTCG
The DNA here is from genome assembly GCA_902772925.1 of uncultured Lachnospiraceae bacterium. Lineage (GTDB taxonomy): Bacteria > Bacillota > Clostridia > Lachnospirales > Lachnospiraceae > Eubacterium_Q. The sequence goes on along the minus strand of CACYCJ010000371.1, from coordinate 12,971 downwards.
ATGTATAAAGCACTCTGTCAAGGATCAGCATACCTGTTTCCTTGTCCAGCTCATATTTCATATTGCTTCCCTTACTTATCTCTATAACCGAAAGAAAATCTGTCGGAAATATTCTTTCATCATTAACGTCATGCCATATATTCATTTGAAAACCTCCTATGTATCTCAGCTTTCGTTTTTCTTTATAATTTCATCCATAGCCTTTACACCATCGACAAGGTAGATATATTCCATTGCCTCCGGTATAAGGAAATCATCTCTTACCATCGTCTCGTAAATACCGAACAGATTATTGTAAAAGCCATTGATATTGTAAAGTATAACGGGCCTGTTCAATGTTTCAAGGCTCAGCCACATTACCGCCTCGGCAATCTCATCAAGAGTTCCCGCTCCGCCCGGAAGCGCTACAAATATGTCTCCCATCTCATACATTTTATTTTTCCTGTCGGACATATCATCGGTAATTATGGATTCCGTGACATGCTCATTGTACCAGCCCTTATCAACCATAAATTGAGGAATGATACCTATCACTCTTCCGCCGGCACTTAAGGCTGCTTCGGAAACACTTCCCATCATGCCTTCCTTCCCCGCTCCGTATATAAGTGTGTGTCCGCTTTCCGCGATCCATTTTCCGAGTTCTTCCGCACCCTTTACATATTCGGGTGAACCGCCTGCCATTGCGCCTCCGAAAACTACTATGTTCATAGTCAAATCTCTCCTGTACTTTTTCAGCTGTTACCTATGATTTTTGTATATCCTCTGTTTCATTTTTCTTGGTTTCTTTACTTTGTCTGATATTTATATACCATCTGAAAAATGCGACTCCGATTATTATAAAATATCCGATGAAGCTGTATATTCCCGGTAACTCATCCAGGAAAAGCGCTCCCCACATTGCGGCAAATATTACCTGTGTGTAATCAAACACCGAAATGTCCTTTGCGGGAGCATATTTATATGCTGTGGTTATGGAAAACTGTCCCAATGCGGCCGATGCGCCCGCGCCTATAAGTATAAGCCACTGAAGTGCAGTCATAGGATGATAATCAACTATCAGAAACGGTGCCGAAACAAGACTTGAAAAAACGGAAAACCAGAATACTATGACCGGAGTTTTCTCATTTTTCTTTCCGAGCTTTCTTACAAATACATATGCCGTTCCCGCTCCGAAGCCTCCATATAATCCAAGGAGTGCCGGTATCACCGTAGCCGCCGCAGCACTGCCGATAGTCGAGCCGGCCATAAGTGCCCCTTTTGTTCCGTCTACGGTATCGGTCATAGCAGGTAGTGCGGTATTACTTTCAAATACCCCGTTTATAAGATATATCAGTCCGGACGGCCTTACTATAAAAAGCGCTCCTATAAATGCCGCTATCGTTGCCCATACATCGATCCTGCTCGGCTTCTCCTTAAGTATGGGGATAGACAGAAGGATTGCAAAAAACGGAGACAGCTTATTTAACATATTCGCATCTGCTATATCAAGTCTGTCTATCGCATAAAAATTTGCAATCATACCGGATGTACCGAAAATACATCTCATAAGGATATCGGTAATATTGCCCCTATCAGGAACAGGGCTCTGCTTATCTTTAAACAGCATGGCAGCCGCTATCACCGCCGCAACGGCATTTCTGAAAAATGTTTTCTGCATCGTCGGCAGATCTCCGGACAGTCTTACGAAAAAGGTCATCAGTGAAAATCCGAAGGCCGCCGCTATGACGCAGAGAATTCCTTTTGTATGATTGCTGATTTTTAAATCTTTATTTTTTACATCTACTTTCATTTACTATGACAGCTTATCAATAAGCTCCTTAACCTTTGCCTCAAAATTCTTTGATTTTTCCTCGGCATCATCAAAGGAGTCTCCCTTTACACCATAGTAAAACTTAATCTTGGGTTCGGTTCCCGAAGGTCTTGCGCAGAGCCATGCTCCGTCTTCAAGATCATAATAAAGAACATTCGATGCTGGAAGTCCTGTCGATGTTACTTCTCCGGTCTCCATATTCTTTACGGTATCCTTTTCATAATCACGGAAGCTCTTTACCTTGTAGCCGGCAATTTCGGTAAGCTCGGTATTTCTGAGATTCGTCATTATTTCACCGATCTTAGCGATACCGTCAAGTCCCTTCATTGTTATGGTTGTAATGGCATCCTTCATATAGCCGTATTTTTCATACATATCGAGCATGGCATCCCAAAGTGTCTTGCCGAGCGATTTATAATAAGCCGCTGCCTCGCAGAGAGCCATTGTTGCAACTATGGCATCCTTGTCTCTTGCATGAGTTCCAATAAGACAGCCGTAGCTTTCCTCAAATCCGAACAGGTAGGTTCCCACACCTGTTGTCTCGTAGTTTAATATTCTTCTTCCTATCCACTTAAAGCCGGTCAGACATTCTTCAAGCTCAACGCCGTATGCCTCAGCCATACTGTCTACCATATTGGTGGTAACTATCGTCTTAACTATCCTTCCGTCTGCGGGGATTCCCTTGAGAGCCTTTGTCTGACTGAGTTCGTACTCGCAGAGCAGGCTTCCTGACATATTTCCGGTAAGGCACTTATACTCGCCTGAAGCAGAATCCTTAACATAAACGCCGAGTCTGTCGGCATCGGGATCTGTTGCGAGAACGAGGTCAGCATCCTTTTCCTCTGCAAGCTTAAGAGCAAGTGCAAAGGCTTCCTTTGCTTCGGGATTCGGATAATCTACGGTAGGGAAATTGCCGTCGGGCAGCTCCTGCTCGGGAACTACATACACATTCTCAAAGCCTATCTCCTTAAGTATCCTTCTTGCGGGAATGTTACCGGTTCCGTGAAGAGGTGAATAAACCACCTTTATCTCATTTCCGTATTTATCGATGGTATCCTGATGAAGGATCACCTTCTTCAGCTCTGCCATATATGCATCATCAACTTCCTGACCGATCAAGATGTAAAGTCCCGCAGCCTTTGCGTCCTCTACAGACATTGTCTTGGCAGCCTTGATATCGGTAGCCTTTACCTTTGCCATGATGCCGGTATCGTTCGGAGGTGTGATCTGGGCGCCGTCTTCCCAGTAAACCTTATATCCGTTATATTCGGGAGGGTTATGACTTGCGGTAATATTGATACCTGCCACACAGCCTAAATATCTTACTGCGAAGGAAAGCTCGGGGGTGGGTCGGAGTGATTCAAATCTGTATGCCTTTATTCCGTTTGCCGCAAGCGTACCCGCTGCAACATCGGCAAACTCAGGTGAAAAGTTTCTGCAGTCAAATGCAATTGCAACCCCTTTATCTGCCGCACCCTTTTCAATGATATAATCCGCAAGTCCCTGTGTGGCTTTTGCCACTACATATTTGTTCATACGGTTTGTTCCTGCACCTATTACTCCTCTGAGACCTGCGGTACCGAATTCAAGCTCGGTGAAAAACCTTTCCTTGATCTCATTTTCATCTTCGGCTATAGCCGCAAGCTCTTTCCTTGTATCTTCATCAAAGAATTCGTCGGTTGCCCATTCTTCATAAATCTTTTTGTAATCCAATGTCATAACCTCCTTCACATTTTACATTTATAAAACATATTTCACTTCTCTTCTATCGGAAAGCTTTCAAGGGCAAGCCTCGAAAGCGTTTCTTTTTCATTCAGCTCCGGTTCGTCAAGAACCTTATCCAAAAGAAATCGAAGTATCTCTCCCATAACGGGGCCCTTTTTATAGCCCATTTTCATAAGGTCGTTTCCATTCAGGGCAAGATTCTTTATGGTAATGGCATCACCTTCCTCAAGGATCTCGGTTTCATACTTCTTTATAAGGGAAAGCCTGTAAAGCTTATCTTCCCTTTTATAGTCGCTCTGTCCATCCGTGTCAGCGCGCTTCAGCTCCAAAAGATCGCCGAAATTCTCCACGCCTGCCTTGGACATAAGCCTTCTTACGAATTTCTTCGTTATCTCTATCTGTATTCCCGCATCATGATAATACACAAGTCTTCTGACTCTGTCGATGGTATCATTATCCATTCTCAGTCTTTTCAGAATGTCGGGAGCCATCCTTGAACCTGCTTCGGCATGACCTTTAAAATGATCCACCGTGGTATAAGTTATGCCATTATAGGTTATCTGTTTTTCGGGAGGCCGTTCCTCGGTAGTTTTACATACGGGCTTACCTATATCATGAAGCAATGCGGCATATCTCATATACTTTTCCGGCCGTACATGCTTCATCACTTCTATGGTATGATGGCCCACATCAAACTTATGATAGGGTGTTCTCTGCTCTGTTTCCATCATTGCATCAAATTCGGGAATGAAAACCTTCGTTATCCCGAGCTCATATGCATCCTCAAGCTTTTCCGGATGAGAAGACATTATCAGCTTCGTAAACTCCGCTTCTATCCTTTCGGCGCTTACAAAGGAAAGCTCCTTAACATGATCCTTGATTGCTTCCCGGGTCTTTTCTTCCATCTCAAAATCGAGCTGTGCCGAAAACCTTACGGCACGAAGTATCCTGAGAGCATCCTCATTAAATCTTTCATCGGGCTCGCCGACGCATTTGATGACTTTATTTTCTATATCACTCAGGCCGCCGAAAAGATCCACAAGTCCGACTCTGTCATTATAAGCCATGGCATTTACGGTAAAATCTCTTCTTCTCAGATCCTCCGAAAGCTCATCGGCAAAATCCACCCTGTCAGGTCTTCTGTGATCCGAATAATCACCGTCGACCCTGTAGGTCGTAACCTCATAGCCCTCGCTCTTTATCATTACAGTAACCGTGCCATGCTGAATCCCGGTATCGATGGTCCTTCTGAAAAGCCGCTTTATCTCTTCCGGCTTTGCCGATGTGGTGATATCCCAGTCATGAGGAGTCCTCCCCATGATGCTGTCCCTTATGCAGCCGCCGACGGCATAGGCTTCATAGCCTGCATTATACAATGTATCGATTATCCATGCCGCCGCATTCGGCATTTCGATTTTATATGTACTCTGTTTATTCAAAACGATCAATATGCCCTTCCGAAATAAACCATTTTCTTTGCTTTTTTACCGCAGCATACGCATACATCACTTAAGCTTTCCTGCTCAAAGGGCATGCATCTCGTGGAGGCGCCTGTTTCTTCCTTAATGTGTTCTTCACACTCTGTTTCTCCGCACCACATTGCCTTTATAAAGCCGGGCCTGTTTTCAATGATATCCTTGAACTCATCCCAGTTTCTTGCTTCATAGGTATGCAAATCGCGGTGAGCCTTGGCAGCCTCATACATGTCCTTCTGGATAGTAACAAGAAGGGCTTTTATATACTCCTCTATGCCGTCCAGCTTCACTGTTTCCTTGCTTCCCGTATCTCGTCTTACAACGACGCATTCTCCATTTTGGATATCTCTCGGTCCGATCTCGATCCTTACGGGTATACCGCGCATTTCGGACTCCGCAAATTTAAATCCGGGGCTCTTGTCTGTCTTGTCAACCTTAACTCTTGCTACATCGGAAAGTCTTTCGCAAAGTGAATCAGCCGCCTCAAGCACGCCGTCCTTCTTCTGCTGAATGGGAACTATCATTACCTGCGTAGGTGCAACAAGAGGAGGAAGTCTGAGACCGTTATCATCACCGTGTACCATAATTATCGCACCGATAAGTCTGGTGGTCACTCCCCATGAGGTCTGGTGAACATACTGAAGTTTATTTTCTTTATCGGTATACTGAACATCATATGCTCTTGCGAAGCCGTCACCGAAGTTGTGGCTCGTACCGGACTGAAGTGCCTTTCCGTCATGCATGAGAGCCTCTATCGTATAGGTTGCAACGGCACCTGCAAATTTCTCCTTCTCGGTCTTCTGTCCCTTAATAACGGGCATCGCCAGAACCTGTTCGCAGAAATCGGAGTACACATTCAGCATCTGGATTGTTCTCTCCTCTGCCTCTTCTGCGGTAGCGTGTGCAGTATGTCCCTCCTGCCATAAAAATTCCCTGCTTCTTAAGAAGGGACGGGTTTCCTTTTCCCATCTTACAACGGAACACCACTGATTATATACCTTTGGAAGGTCCCTGTAGGATTCAATATCCTTTGCATAAAAATCACAGAATAATGTTTCCGAGGTCGGTCTTACGCAGAGCCTCTCCTGAAGAGGGCTCATTCCTCCGTGAGTCACCCATGCAACCTCGGGGGCAAAGCCTTCCACATGCTCCTTTTCTTTTTCCAAAAGACTTTCGGGAATGAACATGGGCATATATACATTTTCAACACCGGTCTTTTTAAATCTTTCATCGAGCTGCTTCTGGATAAGCTCCCAGATAGCATAGCCCGAGGGCTTGATAGCCATACAGCCCTTTACGCTTGTATAGCCTATAAGATCGGATTTGATTACCACATCCGTATACCACTGCGCAAAGTCTTCCTCCATGGAAGTGATCGCATCCAACTTCTTCTTATCCTGTGACATTTTCGGTTACCTCTCTGTTCTTCTTATTTTAGGGGTAATTATATCATTATTCGGTAAGCATGGCAAATAAAACAAGAGGTGACACGGAGATTAAGCACAACTGAATACTTGTACTGAAAATAAACAAATAAACGGACAGATATATACTTTTCTCGAATAAGTATATATCTGTCCGTTTTGTATCTCTGTACAAATATGAATTTGTGCCCGACTTCCCGGCCGCATTTTACAGTCCCGAGAATGCAAGGTATAAGAGTTTCATATTTTCTTCGTTATGTACATATGTGTTTTCGTGTTCTTCTCCGATGTATACCGACCTTCCGTCTTTATAAACCGAAAGCCTGTTACCGGGAAATTCCGTCCAGCCCTCCTCTTCAAGAGGTACCGTTGCAAAATATGTTGTATCTTTCCCTTCCTTTTTGAAAAGTGTTCCGGCTTCGTTCTTATGAACATACAGATATTCTCCGTCATGTATCAAAAGGTTCAGCTTATTTCCGTGAGCAAGTTTTTTTACCGCCTCCTCGACAACCTTGAACCTCGAAATGTCGGATGCTTCGGAATTACCCTCCGAAGTATTTTTATTAACCTCATCAATGATATAAAGCAATATCCTTTCGCTGTCAGTCTCTCCCTTTTGCTTATATTGATAAGGAGCCAGTATATCGGCATCAAAAACGGTCCCGTTATGAGCAAGTGTCCATCTTCTGCCGCTTTCATCAGTCCCCTCAAAGGGATGCGTATTTCTGCTGTGTTCCTCTCCTATAGTTGCTTTTCTTATATGCGCTATGCAGGCAGCAGTCTCCGTATCCTTTTCCAGCAGTTCTCTGAGAGTCCGGCTGTTGGTAGCCCTCTGCGGTTCCTTATGAATTATCGCAGGTGGAACATCAAGATATACAAGTCCCCATCCGTTCCGGTGATCAGCACTATGACTGAAAAATGTGTCCAATAGGCCGGTTACCTTAATTCTATTTTTAGCCGTTACACCAAACAGTTCACACATAATTAAGATATTCCTTTTCCCTTGTGTCAAGAGCACTTTCTGCCAGTTTTTTCAGACGGAACGCCCATTCACCTGCCGACAGTCCTTCGTAGATAATGGCATTTTCTCCCGATTCTTCAATCTCAAGAACCGCATCCTGTATCTTTTCGAGAGCATTTATACCGGACAATTCATTTTCCAGCACAGACAGGTTTTTCTCAGAATACGCAATACCCTTTAACAGTGCCACATAACCGAGCGCTTTCTTAATGGGAACGCTGTCTGCGACTCGTATCTCGATGTATTTTTTGATCCTGAAGTGGAAGAATCCCATAGACATGACATGCTCTATAAGACTTTTTTCTCTGCTTTTATCCGGTTCATCGTCGGAAATGACATTTTCACGAACCAGATCCTCCGCATTTTTATGTCCTACATCTGTTGTTTTTCCTTCATCGGTAAGTAATATCAGCGGAGTATGATATATTACCTTCGATATCTTTTTGTATCCGAAATCCTCGTCCAGTGAATAAGGATAAAAGCCGGTCCTTTCCGGATCGAGATCATCCCATTCCTGGGTCCGAAGCAAATGCGTTTTTCCTTTAACGCCCGGCAAGGTCGTTGCTTCCTCGCTTTTGTTTTCCATCATGATCATAAGTATGGGAGAGATCTTCTGGAGGATTTGCATTTTTCTTATCAGATCTCTCTCGGACTTATAATCAATCGAAACCTGAGTCGAGGCCGAGGCTCTCATCATATATGCCCCGTACTTCCCGCTCTTGCTTAAATAATCGTTCATATAACGATATCTTTTTTTCGGTGAAAGCGGTATATCAAAGGGCGAAACCAGGCCCTTTTCAACTGAAGGAAGATTGCCCTTTGTTTCAAAATGATATCCTCTTTCCTTAAAAACGGGTTCCCAAAGATTAATAAATTCCTGATAAATATCCGCTATCCCCGCAATATCCGAATACGGATTTATGCTTATTTCAAATTGACAGGAGGGCTCAAGGGTTACCGAGTATTTATCATTAATGTATCCCACGGGATATCCGTCCACATATATTATTTCGGCGCCGATCTCATTACCGACCTTATCTATCAGTTCCACCATCTCATCGAACTCTATCTGAACGCCCTGTTCATTTACGATAAAGTGTTCGATCTCAAGTCCTAAATTTTCTTTTTCCGTCTCGCCACTTTTGATGTAAGAATAAATATCACAAAAAAAACTCATTTATCCTCATCCTTTATAACCTATGAAAAAATGTGCCTACTCCGTAAAAAGTGCTGTTGAGTAATATCTGTCTCCGCTGTCCGGAAGAAGAGCAACTATAACCTTTCCTTTATTCTCGGGACGCTTTGCAAGCTGTATTGCTCCAAACAGTGCTGCTCCCGATGAAATACCTACTGATATTCCTTCCTTCTTTGCAAGAAGCTTTGCGGTATCAAATGCGTCCTGATTTGATGCCTTAAAGACCTCATCGTAAACCTTTGTATTAAGTACATCCGGAACAAAGCCTGCTCCTATACCCTGAATCTTATGTGCGCCTGCTTTGCCTTCGGAAAGAACCGGCGAATCCTCGGGTTCGAGAGCAACTACCTTTATATCGGGATTCTGTTCCTTAAGGTACTCACCTGTTCCGGTTACTGTTCCGCCCGTACCGACACCGGCTATAAATATATCTACCTTTCCGTCTGTATCATTCCAGATTTCAGGTCCGGTAGTCGCTTTATGAACTGCAGGATTTGCGGGGTTCACAAACTGTCCGGGAATGAAACCGCCGGGGATTTCCTTTGCAAGCTCTTCAGCCTTTGCAATAGCGCCCTTCATGCCTTTTGCTCCCTCGGTCAGAACAAGCTCGGCACCGTATGCCTTCAGGATATTTCTTCTCTCAACGCTCATCGTTTCGGGCATTGTAAGTATTATACGGTAGCCCTTTGATGCTGCTATGGAAGCAAGACCTATACCGGTATTTCCGGATGTAGGCTCAATGATAACTGAGCCTTCCTTTAAAAGGCCCTTTTCCTCAGCGTCCTCTATCATCGCCTTTGCGATTCTGTCCTTTACGCTTCCTGCAGGATTGAAATACTCAAGCTTTACAAGGACCGTTGCCTCAAGTCCGAGCTCTTTTTCGATATTTACTACCTCAACAAGGGGAGTATTACCTATAAGTCCGAGTGTTCCTTTGTAAATGTTTGCCATGATAATTACCTTCTTTCTTTGTTTATGTAACACGGGGACGGGTACATCGCCACATCCCCGGCTTCTTTAATTGCTGCTTGCCTTAAATCCCTTTTCAAGATCTGCGATTATATCATCTATATGCTCTGTTCCTATTGAAAGCCTTATCGTATTCGGCTTAATGTTCTGATCAAGAAGCTCTTCCTCGGAAAGCTGTGAATGTGTTGTCGATGCGGGATGTATTACAAGGCTCTTCACATCAGCCACATTTGCCAGAAGTGAGAATATCTCAAGACCGTCTATAAACTTCCAGGCCTCTTCCTGACCGCCCTTTATCTCAAATGTAAAGATAGAAGCTCCGCCATTCGGGAAATATCTCTCATACAGCGCATGGTCGGGATGATCGGGAAGTGAAGGATGATTAACCTTTTCAACCTGAGGATGCTTTTCCAAATATTCCACAACCTTCTTTGTATTCTCGGCATGACGCTCAAGTCTGAGTGATAATGTTTCCGTCCCCTGAAGAAGCAGGAATGCATTAAACGGTGAAAGTGTCGCACCGGTATCGCGAAGAAGTATTGCGCGGATATATGTTACAAATGCTGCAGGTCCTACCACATCGTAGAATGAAACTCCGTGATAGCTGGGATTTGCTTCAGCGATATTAGGGAACTTTCCGCTTGCTTTCCAATTGAACTTGCCGGCTTCAACGATTATGCCGCCGAGTGTTGTTCCGTGACCGCCTATGAATTTCGTTGCGGAATGAACTACTATATCAGCGCCGTGCTCGATAGGGCGGATGAGAAACGGTGTTCCGAATGTATTATCGACCACAACCGGAAGTCCGTGCTTATGAGCGATCTCGGATATGGCATCAATGTCGGGAATGTCACTGTTGGGATTTCCCAGGGTCTCGAGATAGATGGCTCTGGTATCCTCCTGAATCGCATTTTCAACCTCAGCAAGGTTATGTGCGTCTACAAATGTAGTCTTGATCCCGTACTGGGGAAGCGTGTGTGAAAGAAGATTGTAGCTTCCTCCGTAGATCGTCTTCTGTGCCACGATATGTCCGCCGTTTGCCGCAAGCGCTTCGATCGTATATGAGATAGCTGCTGCTCCGGATGCAAGTGCAAGTGCTGCGCTGCCGCCTTCAAGTGCTGCGATTCTTTTTTCAAGAACATCCTGAGTTGTATTTGTAAGTCGTCCGTAAATATTTCCCGGATCTGCAAGACCGAAACGGTCAGCTGCATGCTTGCTGTTATGGAAGACATAAGATGTTGTCTGATAAATGGGAACTGCCCTTGAATCTGTTGTGGGGTCTGCCTGTTCCTGTCCTACGTGTAACTGTAATGTTTCAAATCTGTATTCGCTCATGATATTTTTTTCTCCTTTTATTTTCAAATCTTTTATTATTGTATTTGTTTTGTTTTTTGTAGTCAGGCAAGTTTTAAAAACCTGCCTGATGAAGTAAAAAAGCCCGGAAGCTTTTACGAGTCTCCCGGGCAAATGGCATAAAATGGTACCTAAATCAGTTCGGTGTTCCTTCTTTCAAGAGCGCGACGACATACCGCCCTGCGCCCCGGCCATCATATTTACCCGGGAGTAAAGCATTCGCATACACATGCACATTTTATTATTCTGATGTAAAACATATGCGCTTCTCATCGTTCGCTCTCCTTTCCAAAAGGTGTTCCTTTTTTCTTGTTTTTCATTACAGTGACATAATAGCACCTAAATACAGATTTGAAAATTCAATAGATTTTATCATCGGTGATAAACATTACTTATCACAGCCCCAACTACAACTCCTTGTACTTCATCAGCTCCTCTATGTACATTTCGCCGTACTGTGACATGGTCCTGCCCTTTCGGGTAATGTACCCTATTATAAGCGGGTCCTCTTCTTTAAGCTTGATAGATACAAGCCCCTGCAGTATCGCATCATCGCCGGACAGCATCCCCGAACCGATTGAATACCCGCCAAGCTCCGCTATTATCTCCATGGTTGTTGCACGGTCGTCGGACTTGATCATTTTTGTAAAATCATAATCCGCCATCGCCTCTTCGGTAAGATAAAAATTACTGTCATCCGTCTGGTCAAACGAAACGCAGGGATAATCCTTCAATTCCTCAAGAGAAATGGTTTTCCTCCCGGCAAACTTATGTCCCTTCCACACATAGGCATATGTCTCGCGTCGCATCAGCGGAACGAATTCGAGCTGATAATCCTTAAAGAGCTTTTTCAGCACATTTTCATTATTCCTCGAAAACGAGATGATGCCGACTTCGCTCCTCAGATCTCCCACATCCTTAAGAACATCCTTTGTCTTTGTTTCATGTATGGAAAAAATGTACTTTTCCGGATTGCATTTTTTTATCACATCCGTAAATGCTTTTATGGAAAAATTATAATGCTGTGTAGATACTGAAAATCTTTCCTTGTCACTATCCTTTGAAAGATACCTGTCTTCAAGTATCTCGTACTGCCCTACGGCCTTCTTCGCATAGGTAATAAACTCCCTGCCCTCATCGGTAAGAGAAATTCCCTTATTTGTCCTCTCAAAGATAAGTATCCCCAGTTCATCCTCAAGCTCGCGGATGCTTGCCGAAAGCGCAGGCTGCGAAACAAACAGCTTCGTCGAAGCCTCTCTCATGGACGATGAATTTGCAACCTCCAGTACATATTTTATCTGTGTGATATTCATATAATTCCTTTCATTTTTTCAAATCTCGCCCCATGGGACGATATACGCTTACATTTCCCGTCACTTATTCCGGAACTGTTTCACTTTTTCCGACAACTCCACAAGCTCCTCTTTTGACATTTCGGGGAGTCTTTCCATCTGATCAAGAAATACCGATAACGTCTCTTTGTTCTTCAGTTCCGTCATCCTTGTATAAAAGTTAACTATAACTCCGGTTATGATAGCAATTACCAGCAGAGAATAAACCGTAAGAAATACCGATAATACACGGGTAATAAATGCCGTCGCCACAACATCTCCGAAACCGGCAGTTGATATTACGGCGTAGCAGTACCACAATGCTTCTCCGTAGGTTTTTACACCCGGATCAAAAATCCATATTGCAGCAGCTACAGCAAAAACAAACAGCAAAAACGAATACAAAATTTTATCCGTATTTGTTTCTTTGATAATGTTCCATAGTATTTTTATTCGCCTTCCCGCCATCTTCGCCTCCATATGCCATATAGTATTTCTACGATATCAAGTAATATAATGTAAATGCCTCATTTTTTGCTCATTATAGTATATCCGTGTTTCGCGGCAAAGTGAAGCATTATTGTGAAACCTCACACGACTGAAGTCGCGTGCTTCCCATAAGCGCATTGCTGCGCATAGTCCCTTTAGGGGACGGGAACTACATTACT
>CACYCJ010000370.1 GCA_902772925.1 uncultured Lachnospiraceae bacterium | reverse complement strand
CTCTTCTTGCCTTGGAAACCTTGTTCTTAGGACATATAGACATCTTTTACACCTCCCTTGGGAAATCAACACTTGCTACATTATACTCAGCGGACATACTCTTGTCAAGAAGATTTTATCAAAATAATATATCTGAAATATTTATCAAAATATTGTATCCGATTATATCCGGTTGTATGCGATTATATCCAGTTGTATGCGGATAATGGTAATACATACAGACACAAATGCACGCATTTAAGTGTCTGTATGCATCACCATTATCCTGTTCATACGATCATTTATTTAATTGTATAAATTTCCATTTACAATCTAAATATACTCATTTAATAAAAATATTTTGTATATCCGTTTAGAATACTCATTTTGTATATATATTTGATATATCCATTTAGAATACTCAATTAATATATTATTTTGAATTATACAAGCCTTACCGTATCTCTGGCTATTGCAAGTTCTTCGTTCGTGGGTATGACGTAGGCCATAACCTTGGAGGAGTCTGATGAGATTTTGAATTCACCTTTTCCGTTGTCATTTCTTTCCTTATCAAATTCAAGTCCCATGAAGCCGAGTCTTTCCATTATCTTTTCTCTGATAAGGCTGTCATGTTCTCCGATTCCGGCTGTAAATGCTATCATGTCCGCACCGTTCATTGCCGCAGCATACGCTCCAACCGTCTTGGCTATCCTGTAGCAGAATATATTAAATGCATCCGTACAACCCTGCTCACCTTTAAGGTAACCATCCTCGATGTCACGGCAATCTGCCGAACCGCCGAGGCCGAAGAAGCCCGACTTTTTATTAAGGACATTCAGCATCTCATTTATGTCCAGGCCTTCCTTGTTCATTATATACTGGATAACCGCGGGATCGAGATCTCCGCTTCTGGTCCCCATCAGAAGTCCTTCAAGCGGTGTAAGTCCCATGGATGTATCTACACTCTTACCGTTTAATACTGCTGAGATACTTGCACCACCGCCGAGATGGCAGACGATCACCTTTGTTTCTCCGGATACGCCGTTCTCATTTAAAAGCTCAATAGCTCTCTTTGATACAAATGAATGACTTGTACCATGGAAGCCGTATTTACGAAGCTTATATTTATCATAGTATTCATAAGGTATGCCGTAGAGATATGCTTCTCTTGGCATTGTCTGATGAAATGCGGTATCAAAAACAGCCACATTGAGCGTTCCGGGCATAAGCTTCATACATGCTTTGATCCCGAGAAGATTTGCAGGATTATGAAGAGGAGCAAGATCACAAAGTTCTTCTATCTTTGCAAGAACATCATCATCAATCCTTACGGCCTCACTGAAATATTCACCGCCATGAACAACCCTGTGTCCCACGGCATCTATCTCATCGAGACTGCCTATCACACCCGTTTCTTTGTCAGTCAGACTGTCGAGTGTCTTTTCCAACGCTTCCTTATGAGTGGGAAGCTCGGGATCCTGACCGATCCTTTCATACAGCCCTTTGATAAGAACCTTTTCGTTATCCGAATCAATGAGCTGATACTTAAGTGAAGTTGAACCGCTGTTAATTACAAGTATTTTCATAATCAATTACCTCGTCTCCGAAATTTAATTCTCATTATCTGCACTATTTAGATTATCTGCACTATTTACATCATCTGCACTATTTACATTATCTTCATTATTTTTATCATCAATAATGATAACAGCATCGCCTTTTTTTGCATCATCCTCTGTTTCATTATCATTATTAATCTCACCAACGAAAAGGCCCGGAGTTTCCTCATTAATACTCTTATCGCTACCATGCTCCGGATCGGTAAGTTCGAGATGCCTCGCAAGAGACTCCTCTTCACGACCGCTTACGACAAGCATTCCTCTTCCGTTATTCTTACTGAAATACATTGCCTTGTCTGCAAGAACAACAATCTTATTGATATCGCTGCAAGTCTCGGGATAAACCGAGAGTCCTATACTTATGTCAACCTTTAATGCATAGTCACCGTATGTCACAACAGTATTCTTTATCTTTTCATGGAATTGCTCCAAAATCTTTACGCTTTCATCAACACCCTTACCCGGAAGTATAAGCAGGAATTCCTCGCCGCCGTATCTTATGGCATAGCCGTCATTTTCCTTGGCAAACTCCGTATCGGTATGACCTACCATCTTAAGCACCTCATCACCGGCAAGATGCCCGTAGGTATCATTAAAGACCTTGAATTTATCAATATCGAAAATCGCAACCGAAAGCTTTGAATTATTCTCAACCGCATGCTTTGCCAATCCCGGAAACTGTCTGTTAAAGTACAGTCTGTTATTGACCTTTGTAAGTGCATCATTGTTTGCCATTTCTTCCATCTGAAGAAAGAGCTTCGTACTGGTAAGCACAGACGAGAAATCAATAAGGGCCGATTCATAAAATGCATATCCCGATTTAAAGAAATCCTCTTCGACGGAACCTATTACCAGAACACCGTATATATTACCGTTTTCATAAGCAGGTAAAGCAATGGCATCACAAAGCTTGGTATTTCCGAGGAAGGTATATGCCATATTTGTATTTTTTGATAAGGAAACCGGTGAAACATCCCCTCTTGCTTCCAAAAGCTCGTAAACAAGCGGAAGCGTTTCGAAAAATGCCTGTTTTGTTTCGGCATCATTGGAAAAAATAGATATCTGGGCGGTTTTATTCTGAAATGTGTCAGCACTTATATAAAAAGCACACATATCTACGTTTTTAATCTGAGGTATCTTATGAGTAAGTATCCTCATTGCCTTCAGAACATCGAAATCCGAAGAAAAGCTCTTCATGATGTCAACAAGGGCAAGCATCTCATTATTTGCTTTTTCAAGCTCCTGATTTGCGTTTGTAAGCGCAAACTTCTGCCTGTTAATCTCAAGGTTGACCTGCTTTACCTTCTCCTGATATTCAATGAGTTTTTCTTTATCCTCATTCATTTTTTCCATTTCATAGGTAAGGGCTTTATATCTTTCGTTCCTGTCCTGAACGGATTTGATATAGTGCTCGGATATTATTGAAAGAGCAAAATAAAGTGAAACGGTACACATAAGGAATATAATGATCCACTCTACACCGATATCATTTATCTTAAAAGAAAAGAAACCGATTGCAACAAGCACTACTCCGAGCAGCCTTCTTGCGGAAACCTGTGACTCAAAGGTTGCTTTATTAAATGTATCAAGCTCAAATAATGACACCATCTGGATCATAAGAATAAGAAGATAGCTGATATCAAACTTATGCAATACATAACATCCTACCGACAGGAAAAAAACCTCAAATATACATTTGAAATCAAAATATCTGCAATTAAATATATATTTTTTATTTAGAAGGATAATATCTGCGACTGATATGATTATCAGTAGAACCGTATAATAAATAAAGAACAGATTCGAAACATATACCTTTGCGAGACGTTCTATGAGAAGTGCCACAAAAAGAGCCACATACATGACCCTGTGATATAGCATAAATCTGTTTGAATATTTGTATGAATATTCTTCCCCCATAAAGCCTCTCCATGGTAACAAAGTTTCCGTATAGTAAAAAATCCCCAACACGAATATGTTAACACAAAAGCCGCATTATTTCAACAAGGCATATTGTGACATAAACTCATAAAGCATATTGTGACATAAACTCATTGAATATATGGAAATGCGTTCTCTACATGTATAATTCTGTCGCCCATTATTCCGATAGCATCAAACCTGAGAGAAGCATTATATGGATTGATTTTTTTCTGATTCATATAAAAAAGAGCAGCTTTGCAAATGCGTCGCTGCTTATTTAATGTTATTGCTTCAAGCGGGTCTCCCGCGTCACCTGATTTTCTGTATTTTACCTCAACAAATACAAGCGTGTCCCCATCACAAGCAATGATGTCTATCTCTGCCTGCCTGACCTGATAATTCATCTCAATTATCCGATAGCCCTTTTCTGAAAGATATGCTGCAGCGGCCCGCTCCTTTTCTTTACCGAGGTTCCTTTTATTATTATTCATATGATATTCTTCAAAAAGCTTTTTCTGTGAATCTCGCATGCACCTATGGATTTCAAAGCCTCAAGATGCTTTGACGAACCATATCCCATATTTGAAGCAAAGCCGTATTCGGGATAAAGAGCATCATAAGCCGTCATCAGTCTGTCCCTTGTGACCTTGGCGATAATACTTGCCGCGGCAATGGAAACAGAAAGTGTATCGCCTTTTATGATCGAGACCTCTTTAATATTCATATCGGGAATGCGAAGAGCATCTATAAGCAGCACATCCGGTTTTACCGATAATCTTGAAACCGATTCCTTCATGGATTCATAGTCGGCCTTCTGTATGCCCTCCGAATCGATATATCTTTCGGATCTCGAGCCTATGCCGTAGGAAACGGCATTCTCGATTATAATATCATACAGCTCTTCTCTTCGTTTCGGTGTAAGCTGCTTTGAATCATTAAGATAAGGGATAATAAAATCCTTGGGAAGAACTACCGCCGCAGTCACGATCGGTCCCGCCAACGGTCCTCTTCCAACCTCATCAATTCCGCAGATGTAAGGCATGTCCTTATATTTTTCTTCAAAAAACATCATTCCCCTTACGCGGGAAATCTCACTTTCAATATCCTTTATCTGCTTTTCACATTTATCGGATATATCGCGGACTGCCTTTCTGTCATCATCGGAAATACTCTCGATAAGCCCCTTGTAAAGCATTATCTTGAGATTATATTTCATGATATCAAGGCCTTTTATGTATTCATACTGCTCTTTGATCTCTTTAATATTCATACCGATATCACTCGACTCTGCCGATTTTCTTAAGCGGTGTGATCCTGAATACCGCCTTACCTATAATGGAGTCTCTTTTTATATTACCCACATCACTGAATCTGCTGTCCTTACTGTTATTACGATTATCACCCATCACAAAGAACTCGTCCTCACCGAGTGTAATAGGTGACGAAGCAATGCCGGGATTTTCAATTCTATAATCACAGTAGTGTTCTTCCAGTACAACTCCGTTGATCAGAATATCTCCGGTAGGAGTAATCTGCACAGTTTCTCCGGGAAGACCAATCACTCTCTTTATATATAATGTATCGGTATCCTGATAAGGAAATACAACAATATCAAATCTCTCAGGCAGCTTAAAATGATAAGTAAACTTATCGATCCAGAGATTATCTCCATCCTCTAAAGTAGTAAGCATGGATGAACCGTCAACCGTTGACCTTTGTCCCACATATCTTATAACGCAAAAGCATATAAGTATAACTACGACAATGTATATGAAAAGGCTTATAAGATCCTTAACGATATTGATCTCATCAGCATCTTCCTTATCCTTACGGGACTTTTTCTTTTTTCCTTTGAAACCGAGTATGTCTTTTTCTTCGGAATCCCCATCAGAATCACTACCGGAATCACCATCGGAATTTCCTTCAGACAAAGCTTTATCCGAAGGCACTTCAGCTGCATCCGAGCCTTCTGTCTGAGAAAACGAAGCAGATGAAGTATCTGCATTCGAAGCTTCGCCTTCACCGGATCTTGTATCCGTTTCGACGGCCGCAGATGCTTCGGAAGCCTCCTCGATTTTTGCCTTCTCTTTTTCTTCAAAAAGCTTGTCCAGCTGTTTATCACGCTCAAGCTCTGCTTCAAGCGCAGCTACCTTTTCTCTTTTTGCTGCTTCCTTTTTAGCGAGTCTTTCTGCCTTTTTCTTTTCTTTTTCTATAAGTCTGGCTATTCTTTTGTCTTCTCTTGAATCGGCGGCATCGGCCATCTCATCAAATTCTTCATCCAATATACCCAAAGCTTTTACCTCATTATATTTTTTCAAGTGATATTCTTCCGAGTCTTCCGCTTCTGAAATCATCGATCAGAAGTCTGGCTGCTCTGTCAGCATCAGCCTCTCCGCCTTTTTTTATACAATTTCTGATTTTTGCAATTTCGTGCAGATATTCCTCGGGCGAAAAACCATCTTCTATTTTATATCTTTCATAGATGTTATTGCAATAATTATTTTGAAGATACAGGATCAGATTCACCGCGATATCATATAAAGGAAGTATATTATCATTTATCGCACCTGTCATCGCAAGTCTGAGGCCGACATCTTCATCATCGAACTTAGGCCACAGTATTCCGGGCGTATCAAGAAACTCGAGATCATTTCCGGATCTTATCCATTGCTTGCCCTTGGTAACACCGGGTTTATTTCCTGTTTTTGCCTGTGTTTTTCCCATAACGGAATTGATAAAGGTAGACTTTCCCGAATTCGGTATACCAACAATCATAGCCTTTACAGGTCTTTCCCTGAGTCCCTTCTTTTTATCTCTCTCTATCTTCTCTTTGCAGACCTCTCTTACGAGCTTATTTATATCCTTAAGATCCTTTCTGGATCTTGTATCGGCTGATATCGCTTTAATACCGTTTTTATTGAAATGCTCGATCCACTCCTTAGTTACTGCAGGATCGGCCAGATCCGACTTACTGAGAATTAAAAGTCTGAACTTATTTGCAGCCAGCTTATCTATATCGGGATTTCTGCTGCTATAAGGGATTCTTGCATCAAGTATTTCGATAACAACATCGACAAGAGAAATGTTTTCTTCCATCATTCTTCTTGCACTTGTCATATGTCCCGGATACCAGTTGATATTTTGTTTATAGCCCTTTACATTATCTGACATATAAATACTAATCTCCCGTTATTTTACGCTGCTTACATTATCATCATGAATTCTGAGGATCACCCTTCCCTTGATATCCGTTTCCTGGATATTTCCGACATTGGAATACCTCGAATCTATACTGTTCTTTACATTATCACCGATAACAAAATACTGTTTTTTACCGAGTGTAACGGCACTTTCGGCCTGTCCGGCGTAAACTATGCTTTCCGAAAAAACATCCTCGTATTTATATCTTTCACCGTTAACGATGAGCTTCCCGCCTATAATCTGAATAGTATCACCGGGAACTCCTACCACCCTTTTAATGCTGTAATAATTATCATCATTGGACTTGATCGCAACAATGTCATTCTGTTTAATATCGGAAAATCTGTAGCTTATCTTATCTATAACAGTTATATCATTATTACTGAGAGTCTGTTCCATGGAGGAGCCGACAACTTTTACCGTCTGAAAGAAAAAAACAGTAAATGCATAACCCAGCACTATACATACGGCAATAAAAATAAAGAAATTTATAACCTTAACAGACAAAGCGACCTTCTTTTCGGTCTTCTGTTTATTAAATTCTATTTTTTCAACATTTCTCTTTTTTGCCATATCTAAAATCCTATCGGTTATAAAGCGAAAAATATGAATAAAGACCGGAGAACACTGCTCCGGTCTTCACATTGTCATTATTTAATAACTTCTTTAACTTTAGCAGCCTTTCCGACTCTGTCGCGGAGATAATAAAGCTTAGCTCTTCTTACTTTACCTTTTCTCACAACCTCAACCTTTTCAACTAAAGGTGAATTTACAGGCCATGTCTTTTCAACACCAACACCGTTTGAATTCTTCCTTACAGTAAAGGTCTCTCTTGCTGCTGCACCCTGTCTCTTGATGACAGTTCCTTCGAATACCTGGATTCTCTCTCTGTTTCCTTCTTTGATCTTTGCGGAAACTCTTACGGTATCTCCAACACTAAATGTAAGGGGATTACTTCTGATCTGAGAAGCCTCGATATTCTTGATGATCTCACTTTTGTTCATCGAAATATCCTCCTATATAAACTAAAAGCGTTCTTGTTATAGAATATAATTAAATCCTTAATCGGACTTGAAACCGACCGTCTGAAAAGCTCTTTCCCGGTCAATAACAGCGGACCGCTTTCGCACAACCATGACAATATATCACAAAGTCAGTAACAAATCAAGCAAAATTTAAACCTTTTCTGTTTAATCCTTTCTGTTTATACTTTCCTGTAAAAGAAGGTATCTATCATTTCGAGCTCCGAAAGATTCTCCTTCTTTACCTGCTCTGTGTTTCCGACAAAAAGGATACCTCCCTTGTTCAGAGACTGTATCAGTCTTTGATGAACCATATCTCTTGCTTCATTTGTAAAATAAATGATAACATTCCTGCAACAGATAAAATCATACCTCATAGGATAATTATCCTTAAGAAGATTATGCTGAGAAAATTTGACATTACTCTTCAACTTGCTGTTTATAAGATATTTTTCACCGGCAGCTGCAACATACTTTGTTCTGTACTCATAAGGAATCGCAACCACATCTTTTTCTTTATATACACCCTCCTTGGCTTTTTGCAGGGCATCCTGATCGATATCCGTGGCAAGAATCTCAAATCTGCTCTGCATCATGGCATTGGACATGATCATATTGATCGTATACGGTTCCTCGCCGGTGGCACAGGCAGCGCTCCAAACTCTGATCTTATCCCTGCATTTCTTCAGCTCCGGAACAATCTTGTCATTAAAAATCTGCCACTGCTCGGGATTTCTGAAAAATGAGGATACATTGATCGTAAGATATGAAAGAAAAGAATGAAACAGGATATTATCCAGTTTCATTCTTTTAATAAATTCGCCGTAGTCACGATACCCTGACTTAAGCATAAAGGTATCGATACGCCTTTTCATCTGTGCTTCAGTATAGAGATTCAGGTTAAGTCCGGATAATGTATAAAACTCTCTTTTAAAATCAGCATATGTACTAACCATAAACCTATATCCTGTAATTGAATTAATTATTCAGCGTCTGCTTCAGCTGCTTCCTCTGTTGCAGGCTCCTCAGCTGCTTCCTCTGCTGCAGGCTCCTCAGCCGCTTCCTCTGCTGCAGGCTCTTCAGCTACTGCTTCTTCAGCTGCTACGGGCTCTTCTGCTACAGTTTCTTCTGCTGCTTCTTCAGCTTCTTCCTTTTGAGGTTCATCATCAAGGAGAACTCTTACCGAAAGGCTGATCTTTTTATTTTCAGGGTTAAAGTCAACAACCTTAGCTGTTACCTCATCACCGATCTTATATACATCTTCAGGCTTTTCCACTCTCTGATTTGAAATCTGAGAAACGTGAAGCAATGCATCAATACCGGGTTCAAGAACAATGAAAGCACCGAAATCTGTCATTCTTGCAACCTTACCGGTTACAATGCTTCCCTTAGCATACTTCTCAGCTGCGTTGATCCAGGGATTTTCATCTTCAAACTTAAGTGAAAGTGCAATCTTTTCACCATTGATATCCTTGATAAAGCATCTTACCTTATCACCGATCTTGAAAATCTTCTTGGGATTATCAACTCTTCCCCATGACATCTCTGAGATGTGAAGAAGTCCGTCTGCTCCGCCGAGATCAACGAATGCTCCGAAATCGGTAATATTCTTGATAGTTCCTTCTACAACCTGCTTTACTTCGATGCTATCGAAAAGTGCCTTGGCTGCTTCAGCCTTAGCCTGTGCTATGATCTGCTTTCTATCGCCTATGATTCTCTTCTTTCTGCTGGAAAGATCGCACTCGATAAGCTTAAATTCAACTTCGGTATCAAGATATTTATCAAGATTTCTTTCATAAACATCCGATACAAGGCTTGCAGGTATGAAAACCTTAATTGCATCTACAAGAACCGTAAGTCCTCCGGGAAGAACAGAAACAACCTTTCCTTTAAGAATCTCACCGCTGTTAAATGCTTCCTCTATCTTAGCATACGATCTCTCTGCCTCAACCTTTCTTGCAGAAAGGACAACCTGACCTTCACCGTCATTTGATTTGATGACCTTAGCTACGATATGATCTCCGGGCTTAACTGCCTCTACAAGATTGATGTTAGGATCTGCAGAATATTCATTCTTGCTTATAACGCCTTCCGACTTATAATGAATATCAACAATGATCTCATCTTCCTTAACTGCGATTACTTCTCCTTCAACCTTCTGACCGTTTCTTATGGAAACTGTTTCCTCACTCTCCAAAAGATCGGCAAATGAATCTGTTGTTTTTGTTTCTTCCACGCTCATCTCTGTTACATTTTTCTCCTCTGACATTTTTTTGCTAACCTCCAAGATTATTTTGTTCGGGGTAGATGCCCCAGCAGTAATACCTACCCTACCAACGGAATCAAGGAAGCCCTGTTCCAAATCACTAAGTGTCTGAATATAGTAAGTATCTTTGCAAATATTTCTGCTTATCTCAAACAGTTTTTGTGTATTGGAACTATTCTTGCCGCCGATCACAAGCATCGCGTCCACTTCGGAAGCAAGCTCCGCAGTTTCCTTCTGTCTGATCTCGGTAGCATTGCATATAGTTCTGCAAACATTGACATTATAATATTTATTTGTCAATAATTCAACTAAATATTCAAATTTTTTGAGATTAAATGTTGTCTGCGCAACAATGGTAACATATGCATCGCCAAACGCCGGAAGCTTATCGATATCTTCCACATCCGATACGACATAGGGTTCTCGTAAACACCAGCCCTTAGTGCCTTCAACCTCCGCATGATTATGATTACCGATGATTATTATCTCACCGTTTTCACTTTCCTTTTCTACTATATCGTGAATATGTGAAACAAACGGACATGTGGCGTCCACGAGTATATGACCGCTTTCATTTATCAGGTCGTAAATGCTTTTTGCGACTCCATGAGAACGGATAATGATAACGGATTTTTCCTGAAGATTTTTTATATCCTCGGGGGTCTCGATTATTGCCACCCCTTCCTTTTCCAGATCAGAGATCACAGTCTCATTATGTATTATCTGACCATAGGTATAAACAGGAATCCCAAGCTCCTTATACTCTTTTGAAACCTCAAACGCCTTATCGACAGCTTTTTTTACGCCGAAGCAGAAGCCGGCATTTTTTGCAACCTTTACGATCATCTTCTCTCCTTTGCAAGATCCACGATAGTATCAACGACCTCACTTATGGACATTTCGGATGAATCGATAAGAACAGCATCCTCAGCCTGCTTAAGCGGAGCAATTTCTCTATTCATATCAGCGTAGTCACGCGCTTCGATATCCTTTTTTATCTTTTCATAATCGGGCCATTCGCCGGATAATTTCAGTTCATCATATCTTCTCTTTGCTCTCACATCACTTGATGCGGTAAGATAAATCTTAAGCTCTGCATTCGGAAGGATGTTTGTACCGATATCTCTTCCGTCCATTATCACATCATTCTTTGCGGCGATCTCTCTTTGCAGCGAAAGCAGCTTATCTCTCACACACTGAAGCTTGGAAGTCTTTGATGCGGCATTTCCCACCTTCTCGCTTCTTATCTCAGCAGATACATCCTGAAGATTAAGGAATACATGCTGAACACCGCCTGTATATAAAATGTTAATATTTACGGCGGGAAGCGAATCCTTAATCGCTTTTTCATCCTCGAGATCTATGTGGCTGTCAAGAAGATACAGTGCAATAGCTCTGTACATTGCACCCGTATCAACATAAATAAAATCAAGCTCCTTTGCCGCAAGTCTTGCTATGGTACTTTTTCCTGCTCCGGCAGGTCCGTCAATTGCTATATTCATATATGATCGTATCCCCCTGTATAAATAATGTAAAGAAAATTCACTGTGCGGCCATATACGCGGTGCTCCATGCTATCTGAAGGTTAAAGCCTCCGGTCAGCGCATCACAGTCGATTATTTCTCCGGCAAACCGGAGACCTTTTATTTTTTTCGCTTCCATCGTTTTCGGATCGATTTCCTTTACGGAAACGCCTCCGCCGGTTATGACAGCCATATCAAACCCCATAAGGCCGTCAAAATTCATTTTAAAATGCTTTAAAAGAAAAGCAAGGTTTTTTATTTCCGAGGAAGAGATATTTGCAGTCTTTTTTTCGGGAGAAATCCCGGATAATTCTATTATTACAGGAATCATACTTTTAGGAAGCAGCTCCGAAAGCGAATTTTTGTACTCCCTTGTCTTAAACTTATCAAAATCTCTTGCAATTCTTGAAATCAGCTCTTCCTCCGAAAGCGCACTCTTCAGATCCACATAAAGCTCAATCGCTTCATTCGGATACTTTCCTAGATAAGAAGAAGCCGACAGAACAAGCGGGCCGCTTACCCCGAAATGGGTAAAAAGCATTTCACCGAAGCCTTCATACAAAATCTTATCTTTTTTTATATCCTTACCGTTCTTTTTAAGAATGCATTTCAGGCTCACATTTTTAAGAGAAAGTCCCATAAGCGTAGAGACAAATTTCTCTTTAACCTTCACAGGCACAAGAGCGGGATAAAGCTTTGTCACGGCAATATCACTGTCTCTGCACATTTTAAAGCCGTCCCCTGTGGACCCGGTTGACGGATACGACAGTCCTCCCGTTGCAAGAACGACGACATCCGAATACATCGGCATTCCTTCACAGATAACACCCTTAATGAATCTTTCATCACCATCCGAAGCAACGATCAGCTCCGTAACCTTTTTGTTAAGAAGCACCTTAACCTTATTTTCACGAAGAACTTTTTCAAGACATTTTATGACATCAGAAGAATGATCCGATACCGGAAAAACACGGTTTCCTCTTTCCGTTTTCGTACGAAGCCCGTTCTCCTCGAAAAATGCGATCACACTGCTCTGATCAAATGAGTTAATGGCACTGTACAGGAATTTTCTGTTGGATATAACATTTTCGAGAAATGTATCCCTGTCCGAATCATTTGTGAGATTGCATCTTCCCTTTCCTGTTATAAACAGCTTCTTTCCGAGTTTTTCATTTTTTTCGATGATCGTTACATCATAATGTCGCGATGCGATTGCCGCAGTCATCATTCCCGCAGCCCCTCCGCCAATTATGATCATTTTCTTCATTAGACACCTTACTATATCAATTTTTTATAATTCTTCTTCGATGTAATGATAAGAAGAGAACTCTCTTTTGTCAGGACCATATGAGGATCGATGCTGGCTTTCATCTTACCGTCAACAGTTATGGCCGCAACATTTATATCATATTTTTTTCTCAGATCAAGTTCTATAAGATTTTTCCCGACCCATTCATCCTTAGGTCTCATCTCAAGGATACAAAGGTCATCGGATATATCAAAATAATCCAGAAAGTCTTCGGATAAAAGCTTCTTGGAAAGTGCTTTGCCCGCTTCTTTTTCGGGAAAGACTATCTCATCAGCTCCAACCTTGCTTAGTATTTCACCCATTCGCTTAGACTTTGCCTTTGCGACAACATGCGGAACACCAAGCTCCTTGGCTACCATTACACTCATTATACTGGCTTCAAGGCTGAGAGCCATGGTAACAACCACAACATCAACATTTGAAATTCCGAGTCCTTTGATTGCTTCAGCAGAGGTAAGATCCGCGATCATCGCGACTGTCACATCATCTGCCATACTGTTAACCAATTCTTCAGATTTATCTGCAACTATTACTTCAGCTCCGTTTTCAGCCAGTTCGCGCGCAACTGCGCGTCCGGATTTCCCGAGACCGAGTACTGCAAAGCTTCTATTCATCTTAACCTCCGTCAAACACTAAACAATCGTTCTATCCTACTATAAATCTACCTTCAGGATATTTTATATTATTCTTTTCCTTATAACCTAAATTATTGAAAAACAGCGTCATGGTGATAGGGCCTATTCTTCCGAGATACATACCGATTATAACGATCACTTTTCCGACAGAATTCAAATTCGGAGTAAGTCCTCTCGAAAGTCCGACCGTAGCGGTCGCACTGAACATTTCATAAAACGCATCGACCATATTGACATTATTCGTATACATCAAAAGCACTGCGAGAGCAATCGTAATAAAAAGACTTACCGTAATGATTGCAGTAGCCTTATTGATAAATCTAACGGATATCCTTCTATTGAATATAACATCAGAATCACGAGACCTGATAAAAGAACTTACATTTAAAATGATCACTGCGAAGGTAACCGTCTTAACACCACCTGCCGTTCCGACAGGGGAGCCTCCGATAAACATAAGAAGATATCCCAAAACACAGGTTTCAGGAGTCAGTCCTTCCTGCGGGATAGAAGCAAATCCTGCCGTCCTGAAGGTCACACTCTGAAAAAGGCTGCAAAGAAGCTTCTTTAGAAGCGGCATATTTCCTATCGTTTCGGGATTATTATATTCAAATAAAAGTACAAATGCCATTCCGGACAGGATGAGTATCAGCGTTGTTACGACCACAAGCTTGGAATGTGGAGATAACCTTTCAAAAAACACTTTGATACTATAATGTTTTTTACTTGAGGTTTTGGCCATATTATATAAATCAAACCATACCACAAAGCCGAGACCGCCCAGAATTATCAGACTCATCGTCACCAGGTTGACAAAGATCGATCCGTTGTAATTAATAAGACTGTTATCTCCTATTATGTCAATGCCGGCATTACAAAATGCCGATACAGATGTAAAGAGAGATATCCAGATGCCCTTTACTATACCAAACTCCGGAATAAATCTTATCGTATAAAAACATGCTCCGATAAACTCAACATAAAGCGTTCCCTTTACAACCTTCAAAAGAAACGCTACCATTCCCTGAATACTGTCAAGATTGTAAGCATCCTGTATAAGGATCCTTTCATACAGTCCGAGTTTTTTCTTAAGGAGCATCAGAGCTGACGCCGCAACGGTAATGATACCGAAGCCACCTAACTGGATCAAAAGAAGAATGATGATCTTTCCGAATAAAGACCAATGCGAAAAAGTATCAACCACAACCAGACCTGTTACACATATGGATGTGGTTGAAGTAAAAAGAGCAGTCAGAACCCCCGTGGTCTCCCCTTCTGCCGTAGCAGCGGGGATAAGAAGCAAAAGCGTTCCCACTATTATGGCAGAAAGAAATCCCAACGGAATTATCTGAGCTGATTGTAATTTGAATTTTTTGGTTTTATTATCCAAAACCATTTACCTCTGTATGCTTATGATCGGCTTAAACAGGATAAGCCTTTGATTCCTTGTCGGCAAGCGATGCATCGATGCCCTTCTGCTGAGCCTCTCTGTACTTAAAGAATTCCGTAGCAACCTGAGGGAATAATGCATACGAAAGAACGTCTTCATCCTGCTGCTTGTAATTCTCGATTGCCTTTTCCATTTCGGGAAGCTGAGGCTTAATAAGATCGGCAGGTCTGCAGGTTATGGGCTCTGTATCTCCGATTGCCTTTTTCTGAACCTCTTTATTGAAAGGCTTTACGGTCTGACCGTATTTTCCGGCCAAAAGATCCTTGGACTGCTGTGTGAACATCTTGTACCTTTCAGGTCCCTCACCGCCATTACCGTAAAGAACATTAAGCACTGCCTGTGTTCCGACAATCTGTGATGAAGGAGTTACAAGAGGCGGTTCACCGAAGTCTTTTCTTACCCTGGGAACCTCTTCGAGAACATCCCTGAGCTTATCATCCTGTCCCGCATCCTTAAGCTGCGAAACAAGGTTTGAAAGCATTCCGCCGGGCACCTGATAAAGGAGTGTCTTGATATTAACCCCCATTACCTTAGTACTCATAAGTCCTGAAGAAATATACTTCTCACGGAGAGGAGTAAAGTAATCTGCTATTTCGGCAAGAAGGTTCTGATCAAAGCCGGTATCATAGGGTGTACCCTTGAATGTCTCTACCATAACCTCGGTAGCAGGCTGGGAAGTCCCCAGTGCCATAGGTGACATTGCCGTATCAATAACATCACAGCCTGCTTCAACTGCCTTCAAATATGTCATTGAAGCAACACCTGATGTGTAATGTGTATGAAGCTGTACAGGAAGTGAAGTTCCCTCTTTTAGAGCTCTTACGAGTCTGTCAGCCTCATAAGGAACAAGAAGTCCGGCCATATCCTTGATACATATTGAATTGGCACCCATTTCTTCGATCTCTTTGGCAATATTCTTCCAATAATCGAGTGTATAGGCATCGCCTAATGTATAGGAAAGCGCTATCTGTGCATGACCGCCTTCTTTATTTGCTGCCTTAACGGCTGTTTCAAGGTTTCTAAGGTCATTAAGGCAGTCAAAAATCCTGATTATATCAATACCGTTTGCGATAGACTTCTGAACGAAGTACTCAACAAC
Source organism: uncultured Lachnospiraceae bacterium (assembly GCA_902772925.1). Classification (GTDB taxonomy): domain Bacteria; phylum Bacillota; class Clostridia; order Lachnospirales; family Lachnospiraceae; genus Eubacterium_Q. Next base: position 16,746 of record CACYCJ010000370.1, on the reverse strand, counting down.
ATCATCCGAATAGTGGTTATAACCGAGGATATTCTGTCCTCTGAAGAGCATCTGAAGCTTTGTATTCTTAAAGCCCTTTTTAAGCGCTCTGAGTCTCTCCCAGGGATCCTCCTTGAGGAATCTAAGGCAGGCATCAAATGTAGCTCCGCCCCAGCACTCAACGGAATGATATCCGACCTGATCCATTTTATCTATTATGGGAAGCATATCCTCTGTTGTCATTCTGGTTGCGATAAGTGACTGATGTGCGTCACGAAGGACAGTTTCGGTTATGCCTACCTTTTTAATCTGTTCTGACATTTTTACAAACTCCTTTCGAGTTACTATCTAATACATTAGTGAACATTAAATATAGCAAGGAATGTACCGGCCGCAACTGCGGTTCCGATAACACCGGCAACATTGGGTCCCATGGCATTCATAAGAAGGAAGTTTGTGGGATCGTACTCCGCACCGACCTTCTGAGAAACTCTTGCTGCCATAGGCACAGCGGATACACCTGCCGATCCGATAAGAGGATTAACCTTGCCCTTTGTAACCAGACACATGATCTTTCCGAAAATTACGCCGGTAGCCGTACCGAGCATAAATGCGATAAGACCGAGAAGCACTATCTTAAGAGTGCTTATGTTGAGGAATGCTTCAGCACTGGTTGTTGCTCCTACGGATGTTCCGAGAAGAATAACAACAATGTACATCATTGCATTAGAAGCTGTTTCAGTAAGCTGTCTTACAACACCTGATTCTCTGAAAAGGTTTCCGAGCATCAGCATACCTACAAGAGGAGCTGTTGTGGGAAGGATAAGAACAACCACAAGTGTAACAACTATAGGGAAAAGAATCTTCTCAAGCTTTGTAACAGGACGAAGCTGAGGCATCTTTATAAGTCTTTCCTTCTTTGTCGTAAGTGCCTTCATGATCGGAGGCTGTATAACCGGAACAAGTGACATATATGAATATGCTGCCACCGCGATCGGTCCCATGAGAGTACCGCCCATTCCAAGCTTACCTGCAAGGAAGATTGATGTAGGTCCGTCAGCACCGCCGATGATTGATATAGCTGCTGCTTCCTTACCTGAAAATCCGAATGCTATTGCAAGGAAATATGCTCCGTATATACCGAACTGTGCGGCAGCTCCAAGCAGGAAGCTGGCCGGGTTCGCAATAAGCGGTCCGAAGTCTGTCATTGCTCCGACACCAAGGAATATAAGTGAAGGGAGGATACTCCATTCATCCAATTTATAAAAATAATTTAACAGGCCGCCTTCTTCAATGATTCCGGGAAACATATTTACCAGAAACATACCGAAGGAAATCGGTACGAGAAGCAAGGGTTCGAAGCCTTTGGCAATCGCAAGATACATAAAGAAAAATGCTATGAGGATCATAATATAATTCTTGATATCAAGCGTTGCAAAGCCGGTCTGGCTTGCTAAGTTTTGTAATATCTCCAGCATCTTTTTTCCTCCCGGATATTAGTCAAGTGTTGCAAGAGTATTACCTGCTTCAACCTGATCGCCAACTGATACATTTACTGAAGCTACAGTACCGTCCTGAGATGCAACAATTTCATTTTCCATCTTCATAGCTTCGAGAATAAGAAGAACCTCACCCTTCTTAACGCTCTTTCCTACCTCAGTCTTAACACTGAGTATCTTTCCGGGCATAGGTGCTGCGATAATAACGCTTCCTTCTCCACCGGATGCCTTCTTGGCTGCAGGAGCAGGTGCAGGTGCAGGAGCTGCTGCGGGTGCGGGTGCAGGGGAAGCTGCGGGTGCAGATGCAGGCGCTGCTACAGACGCAGATCCTCCGGCTACTTCTTCTACTGCAACATCATATGTATTTCCGTTTACTGTAATTCTATAATTTTTCATCATTATCCTCCCTTAATTATCTGACCTTTCTAATCGATCTTACTATGAGTTTATCATTACTTGCGGTTGTATACGCTTTTCTCGTAACTGCATTTTCCGCATTATATGCCGTTATCGCTGCCGTAATTACTGCTATAAGCTCATCATCTCCGGCAACCCTTGATGACTCCGGCAAAGCTTCAAGCATCGCTCTTTTCTCAGCGGGTATCGCCGCAGTTGCACTACCAGGCGACTTCTGAGGAAGCTCTTCTATCTTCTTGTCATCACTCTTTTCAACCTTAGCGGTCTCCTTTGCGGATATAGCTGCAGCAGCTTCCTTCTCCTTCTGTTTTCTTCTTTCCTCTCTTGCATTCTTATCAAACATAAGAGGTACAAAACGAAGAAGTGCGATTATTATTGAAATGAATATAAGTACACAGAAAACCGTAAGCATTCCAATTGCCGTATTTTTTCCCGCATTGGAAAGAAGCTCGGATTTCGAATATACCGCCGTAACCTCACAATCGACAGGTGTATAGGGAAGCATTTTATATTCATTTTTAATGACATCAGTCATGAACGAGGTAGTTGTTGATGTATCATATCCCGTGCTCTGATACATTTCAGTAATAAGTGTAGCAACATCGTCGTATCCGTAATATGCGGCAGTCTCCTCAAGCTGCTTATAAAGCTCCGCCATTTTTACGGGAAATTCTCTGTTTTCCTTATAATAAACGGTAAATTGAACCGGTCTGTTCTCATATATTGCGGTGATGGTACAAAGAATGTCGTCATCATTTCCGTCCTTAATGAAAACCTTACCGTCTGATGTGTCATAGTTTTGGAACTGACCCACATGATCCGTCGTCTGGATCATTTCAAATCCCGAAGCGGCAGCACTATCCATTTTGCTTCCGTCATTCAGATAGTACTCTCTCTCAATATCCGACAGCATATAATACTTTTCAAACTGGTCTCTTGTAAGTGTGACCATTGTGACGGGATCATATTCAAAATTGTCGGCACTGATTGCTTCTTCATTTCCGCAGGCCGTCAGCGCAAATAATAAGGAAAGAACAAATATAAGTAATAGCTTTTTCATATTTTTTCCATCCTTCCTATAATGCGGTATGTTTTTTCGCAGGTCTTTCTTCATATTTTGAAGCAAGCATTTCCAATGCTGCTATAACTCTCTTTCTGGTTGCATCAGGCTCGATAATGTCATCGACATAGCCTCTTCTGGCAGCGCTGAGAGCACTTGCCTGAAGGTCGGTATATTCCTTAACCTTTGCCTTAAGTGACTCGCTGTCCTTAACCTCATCCTCATACATTATCTTAACTGCCATCTCGGGATCCATCATTCCGACACGGGAATTCGGCCATGCATAAACCATATCCGCACCGAGCGCTTTCGAATTCATCACCGTATAAGCTGAGCCGAATGCGTCACCTACGATCACATTTACAAGCGGTACTGTCGCATTTGCAAATGACGCTGTAAGAGCTGCAGCCTCACCTTCCATGATCTTCTCATCCTCTATGGTAGCCTTAAAGCCTTTAATATTTGTAAGCGTAAGTACGGGGATGTTAAATGCATCACAGAAATTCACGAACTTTGATGACTTGCGTGCGCCGTCTGCGGAAAGCTTATCGCTTCCGTCCTTTATCTGATTTCCGACAACTCCGACTGTCGCACCGTTCATCTTGATAAATCCGACAACCATCTCGGGAGCAACAGCTTTCTTTATCTCGAAGAACGCCTCATCATCGGCAATGTTCTGAATAACAGCCCTTGCATCATCCTTAAATGATTCAATACCGGGAATAGTACGGTTAGCATCGTCTTCAGGCTCCGAGTATGCTTCTTCCTGATTGTTTGAAGGAAGATATGCCACAAAGCGACGAATATCCTCAAAAAGCGACATTTCATCGTCATATACATTATCAACAAGAGTAGTATTATTAAAAAGATAGTCAGCAGAAGCAGTATCAAGTTTCTCTGTGTAGTTACCCGAAAGCGCATTAGGACTGTTTACAAATAATTTTGCATTATCCTTTGTCATAAAGGTAAAGTCCGTAAGTGAGGGGATAATAGATGCTCCTCCACCGCAGCTTCCGAGAATTGCAGATATCTGCGGTATAACACCGGATGCCATAGTCTGCTTCATGAAAAGTCTTCCGAATGCATTTAATGCATCGGTAGCCTCCTGAAGTCTGAGTCCGGCTGAATCGATAAGGCCGATAATGGGTGCGCCCATTTTGATCGCCATATCATAAAGCTTGGCAATCTTCTTTGCATGCATTTCGCCTATAGCTCCGCCAAGCACTGACACATCCTGGCTGTAAACATAAACAAGGCGGCCGTTTATCAGGCCGTATCCGGTTATGACGCCATCCTTCGGAGTGTCTTTTTCGTCCATGTTAAAATCAGTGCTTCTGGCTGTTACATAAGCACCAAGTTCAACGAAGCTTGAGTCATCAAGCAGGGCATTTATCCTATCGCTTGCTGACAAACCTTTGTTACTACTCATTTTAAGTCCTCCATATATATTTTTTGAATTTTTTACACATACGCAACCATTATATTTCTTTTGGAAATATTTTTCAATTACGATTTAATGTCAATTATTTATTATTTTAATATCCGAAATGAATATGATTATTTAAAGCTCTTTATGACATCTTTATTATTCATAAAATAATCGATTAGTGACAATATCGTAAGGATAAGCGATGCATAGATCAGAACATTTTCCAGAACATTGATCACTGCCCCTTCGAGATCGGCTATAAGCACACATAACGTCACCATTGTCACCGCAGTCTTGATCTTTCCGAGCATTCCCGCAGCAATTACCACACCGTTATCGGCAGCCACAAGTCTGAAGCCGCTTATAATAAATTCTCTTGCGATTATTATTATAACGATCCACGCGGGAATCTTGAACATTTGTACAAGCGCTATCATAGCGGAGCTTACAAGAATCTTATCTGCAAGAGGATCCATGAACTTTCCGAAGTCGGTAACCATATTGTTTTTTCTTGCAAGATATCCGTCAAGCATATCTGACAGAGATGCAACAATAAAAATCCCGAGTGCTATCCATTTACCGTAGGGTAAATCCGGTATCAAAAGAGCACACAGAAAAAAAGGTATAAGTATGACTCTGAAAACTGTTATCTTATTGGGAAGATTCATGTAATGCTACTCCTTTATCGTTTTTCATCAGCTTCGGTACATTTCTTTCCGAGTAATGTCAGTCCGCCAAAACACCTGTCATATCATAATTATCCGCCTCAAGTATTCTGACTTTAACGATTGCACCTGACATCAGTTCTCTATCGGAATCGATAAATACAAGTCCGTCCACACCGGGCGCATCGCGATAGCTTCTTCCGGTATAAACCTCTTCGTCGGGAAGATATCCCTCCACTATCACATCAAGCACTTTATCTACAAATTCCAGATTTTTATCAAGAGATATCTCCTGCTGAAGCTCCATTATCTCATTTTTATAAAGCTCCTTGGTTTCTTCCGGAAGCTGCCCGTCAAACGCAGCCGCCGCCGTTCCCTCCTCCTGCGAATATGTAAATACTCCCAGCCTGTCAAATTCAAGTATGTCTATAGTCTCGAGAAGGTTCTTATGATCCGTATCGGTTTCTCCCGGAAATCCGGCAATAAGTGTAGTTCTTATGGCAATGTCGGGAATCTTTTTCCTAAGCTTTTCCACTATGTCGATCACGCCTTTTTTATCGATCCTTCTGCCCATCCGACGGAGTATCTCATCTTCAGTGTGCTGAAGAGGCATATCAATATAATGTACCACCTTCGGATTATCTCTTATCTCATTTATAAGCTCATCATATATTTCTTCAGGATAGCAATAAAGCAGTCTTATCCACTCTATCCCTTCTATATCCGAAAGCTTTTTTATAAGAATATGAAGACTCTTTTCGTTATACAGATCAATTCCGTAGCAGGTTGTCTCCTGGGCAACGAGAACAAGCTCCTTGGTCCCGTTATTTGCCATCGTCTTCGCCTTCTTAACCAGATAATTAATGGGATAGCTTCTGTAGCTGCCCTTAAAATTCGGAATCGCGCAGTAGGTACATCTTTTATCGCAGCCCTCTGCGATCTTCAGATATCCGGTAAAAGGCATGGATGAGGGCATTCTCGGCTCTTCTATAAATGACATACGATTTTTATCTTCAAATGCCATTACTCTGCTTTCGCCTTTAAAAAGCCTGTCAAAAACATCCGCAACCTCATCGAATGCGCCGACTCCGACAAAACCGTCCACTTCGGGAAGCTCATCCAGAAAATTCTTATATCTTTCGGACATACATCCGGCTATAACCAGATATTTCAGCCTGCCCTTTTTTAATTCGGCAGTTTCAAATATCGTCTCTATACTCTCCTCCAATGCGTCATTAATAAAGCAGCAGGTATTGATAAGAGCTATATCCGCTTCTTCCTCTACATCAGTAATATTGTAGCCGCGGCTTTGAAGGAGTGCCGCCATATCCTCGGAATCACTCATATTTTTATCGCATCCGAGAGAGATGAGTAGAACATTTATCATTATCTATCTTCCATTCTGCATAACAGCTGCTTCATAACAATTATTCATCAGCATAGCTATTGTCATGGGGCCGACGCCACCGGGAACAGGAGTGATCTTTCCGGCAACCTCTGATGCGGAAGCATAATCAACATCACCGCAGAGCTTATTGCCCTCTCCCGTTCTGTGAATACCTACATCTATTACTGCCGCGCCTTCCTTGATATAGCTTCCGTCGATGATCCTCGGTTTTCCTACCGCAACAACAAGGATATCCGCAGCTGAAGCTATCTCCTTAAGATTCTTTGTTCTTGAATGACAGATAGTCACTGTTCCGTTCTCGCGAAGAAGCAGCATTGCCATAGGCTTACCTACTATATTGCTTCTTCCGATGACTACACAGTTCTTTCCTTCTATCTCAACATCACTTCTCTTCAGAAGCTCGATTATTCCGGCAGGTGTACAGGAGACGAAGCCTCTGGCTCCGATACTGAGTCTTCCTACCGACTCGGGATGAAATCCGTCAACATCCTTATCGGGATTAATGCTTCTTATGACCTTATCTTCATTGATGTGGCCGGGAAGCGGAAGCTGAACGAGAATTCCGTTTACAGCTTTATCATTATTTAACTTTTCGATAAGAGAAAGGAGCTCTTCCTCGGTTGTTTCCTCGGGAAGCTCGTATGAAAGAGATTTGATTCCGGTAAACTCACATGCTTTTTTCTTATTATTAACATATACTGTTGAAGCGGGATCGCTGCCGACAAGAATCACTGCAAGTGATACCTCTATTCCTTCTTCATTCAATTTACGAACCTTTTCTTTTATCTCATTCTTTATATCGGTTGATATTTTTTTACCATCGATTATTTCTGCCATCGATTTCTCCTTTTTTATTTATTATTTAAACTGACGCCAGATGATTATACAAACACCTGCAAAGCCGTTCTGCGATTTCTATATTGCACCAAATAAGGTTTTGAATTCTCACAAAGCGCTCGAAACTCGCTTTGCTCAAACAGTCGAGCCCTTTGGAGAATTCTAAAACCATTATTCGGGCAATATTACGAAATCTCCGCAAGGCTTTGCCTGCGTTTATATAATAATTTGGCTGTTAGTTTCGAAATATTATCAGACAATATTAATCCGATTAAAACAGTCCGGTTATTTCATTGGAATCAGACACATCCACACGCTCGGCGGCAGGATGCTTCGGAAGCCCGGGCATTGTAAGTATGTCGCCGGTAAGCACTACCACAAAGCCTGCTCCGGCTGAAATATATGCATCACTGATATGCATATCGAAATTTTCAGGTCTTCCCAGAAGCGAGGGGTCATCCGAAAATGAATACTGTGTCTTAGCCATACATACTGGAAGGCTGTCATAACCCATTTCCGATATTTTCTTCAGGCTGTTTTTAGCCTCTTTACTGTATATGATATTTCCCGCACCGTAGATTTCTTTACATATCTTCTCAATCTTTTCTTCAAGGTACAGACTGTCATCATATAAGGGTTTAAAGTCAGCTGCTCCGCTGTCCACTGCATTTAGCACAAGCTCGGCAAGTGCCGTTCCGCCTTCGCCGCCTTTTTCCCATACCTTGGAAACAGTGAATTCACACCCGTGATCTCTGCAGCATTTTTCAACCGTCTCTATCTCAGCCTCTGTATCGGAATAGAAATTGTTGAGAGTGACGATTACGGGAACACCGAATTTCTTCAGATTTTCCATATGTCCTATCAGATTTGAAAGTCCCTTTTCAAGAGCGGGAAGGTTTTCCTTTTCAAGCTCCGTCTTAGGAACTCCTCCGTTATATTTTAGAGCTCTTACTGTTGCAACAAGCACAACAGCGTCAGGTGAAATTCCTGCCATACGGCATTTGATATCCATAAACTTTTCGGCACCGAGATCTGCTCCGAAGCCTGCCTCGGTAACAACATAATCTCCCGCCTTCAGTGCTGCACGGGTAGCTCTTATGGAATTACAGCCGTGAGCTATATTAGCGAACGGTCCGCCGTGAATAATAGCCGGAGTGCCGCCGATAGTCTGTATAACATTCGGACGAAGCGCATCCTTAAGAAGTGCGGCCATTGCTCCGACTGCATTCAGATCCTTTGCGGTTACAGGCTCATTATCATAATTATAAGCAACGATCATCCTTGACAGCCTTGCCTTCAGATCATCCATATCCTTTGAAAGACAAAGTATAGCCATTACCTCAGTAGCAACCGTGATAATGAAATGATCCTCTCTCGTAACACCGTCCATCCTCTTTCCGAGACCGATAACAATATTTCTGAGAGCTCTATCATTCATATCAAGACATCTTTTAAGCTTTATCCTTGCAGGATCGATGCGAAGCGCATTCCCCTGAAGAAGATGATTATCAAGCATAGCGCAAAGAAGATTGTTGGCAGAAGTAATCGCATGAAAATCTCCGGTGAAATGCAGATTCAGCTTATCCATAGGCACGACCTGCGAATAACCGCCGCCTGCCGCTCCGCCCTTTACGCCGAAGCACGGACCGAGTGAAGGCTCTCGAAGTGCGATCACGGCTTTCTTTCCGAGTAGTGAAAGCGCGTCACCGAGACCTATCGTAACCGTAGTTTTTCCTTCACCTGCGGGGGTCGGATTAATGGCTGTCACAAGTATCAGCTTTCCGTCCGGATTATCGGCTATCTTATCAATGAATCCGTCTGTAAGCTTTGCCATATGTCTTCCGTACATATCGATGTCATCCTCACCGGCGCCGATACACTTTGCTATATCCCTAATGTCCTTAAGCTCTGCACTAAGTGCTATCTCAATATCAGATTTCATATTTCTCCTTTTCACATTTTACCGATAAAAAAGCTATTTCAAACTATCCATATATTCTTCAAATTCCGTCATATTCATCAGAATCTGTCTCGGCTTTGTTCCTTCCTCCGGTCCGACGACACCTGCCTCGCAGAGCTGATCCATTATCCTGGCTGCTCTGTTAAAGCCGATACGGAATACTCTCTGTAAGCTTCCTATAGATGCCTTATCCTTATCTATGATAAGCCTGGCTGCATCCTCGAAGTACTCATCATATCTTTCCTCGGAAGCATCTGCCGAGGAATCATCACCGGATGAAGCTGTCGAGGAAGCTGAAGCCTCAATACTCTTTGTTATGTTATCGTCATAAACGACTTCCGCTGTATTATTTGTCTTAATGAAATCAACGACAGCCGCAACCTCTTCGTCAGAAACATAAGGTCCCTGAACTCTGACAGGCTGAGGATAACCGGTCGGGAAAAGAAGCATATCGCCCTTTCCGAGCAGATTCTCCGCACCTGTTCTGTCAAGTATCGTTCTGGAATCGATACCTGACGCAACCTTAAATGCAATTCTTGAAGGTGTATTTGCCTTAATAAGTCCGGTGATTACATCAACAGAAGGTCTCTGTGTTGCAATTACAAGATGTATTCCGGCCGCTCTTGCCAGCTGTGTAAGACGAACGATGGCATCCTCCACTTCTTTTTTTGCAGTCATCATAAGGTCTGCCAGCTCGTCAACGATGATCACTATCCTCGGTATCTTTTTGAAATCAGGATCCTTTTCGGATAAGTCACCCGTAAAGCTTTCAACCTTTCTGTTAAAGCCTTCGATTCCTCTTACATCATATTTAGCAAAAAGCTGATATCTCTTTGTCATTTCCGCAACTGCCCAGTTAAGAGCGCCTGCAGCCTTTTTCGGATCGGTAACGACGGGAATAAGAAGATGAGGTATACCGTTATATACCGCAAGCTCAACCATCTTCGGATCTACCATTATCATTCGCACATCATCAGGGCTTGCTTTATAAAGAATACTCATGATAAGAGTATTTATACAAACCGATTTACCCGAACCTGTTGAACCTGCCACAAGAAGGTGGATAAGCTTTTCAACATCTACAACGATATTTTTTCCGCTTATATCCTTACCTACGGCAAATGCCATCTTGGAATTCATATTCTTATAATCAGGATCTTCAAGTATCTCCCTTAAAAGAACAGCCGTTTTATCCTTGTTTGGTATTTCTATACCGACGGCAGCCTTTCCGGGAATCGGAGCCTCGATCCGAAGCTCGGAAACAGCCATATTAAGCTTAATATCATCCGAAAGATTTACGATACGCGCAACCTTCGTACCTACCTCCGGCTGAATTTCATATCTTATAACCGAAGGTCCTACACTGCAATCGGTAACAGTAACATTAACACCGAAGCTTGCAAGTGTTTCCGTAAGCTTTCGCGCCCCGTCCCTCAGTTCGGATGCACTTCCCTTATGAACAGCCTTTCCTGCCTTAAGAAGGCTTAACGGCGGAAGCTTATAGGCTTTTGTCTTCTTAGTCTTCTCTGCATTTAATGCCTTAGGTGCAGCCTTAGCGCTTCCTTCAGTCTCAGATTTAGCTTTTTCTACGGAAGCAGATGATGTTCTGACCGCCCTATTTTCAGTTGCCTGTGTCTTATACCTTGCTTCGACTCTCGAAGCAGCTGAAGCACTATCCTCTGAAAAAGAATTATCATTTGACGAATTGCCATCAGAAAATGCACTGTCATCCGAAAATGCGCTGTCATTACCAAATGCACTGTCTGCACCAAACGCGCTGCCACTGGAAAATGCGCTGTCTGCGCCAAACGCACTGTCATCAAAATCATCATCAAATGCATCTTTACCGAAAGCATCATTATCTTCATAATACTCTGCTCTCTGCTGATACATACCTTCGGCAACCGACTTCCTGTAAAATGCATTTTCTCCTATATCATCCTTAACCGGGAACAGCTCTTCCGCAGGGATGTTCGCGGTATTTCTTTCTCTCTTTGCTTTGCTTTTTTCCGGAACATTATCATTCTTATTCAAAGGATTCTTAAGATAATGAGCAGGCGCTGTGCTTCTTATCTCATGAACCTCTTCTTCGTGAACGATATGCTTCTTTTGCTTATTATCAGGTTTTTTCTGTTCGCTTTCTTTGTCAATTACCTTAAGATTATCGCTTACGGCCTGCTGTCTGTTTTTCCTTCTCTCAGCTACCATTTTTGCAGCTTCCGGATCTATATCAAGAATATCATAATCTTCTTCATAATAATCCGGTTCAGGCCTTCTTTTTCTACTTCCGTCTTTTTTCTCTACTCTTCGTCCTTTTCTGTTTCCGGTATTATATTCGTGATTACCTTCATCATGGCCATCATCATAGTCACTGTCATCGTAGTCGCCGTCATCGTAGTCGCCGTCATCGTAGTCGCTGTCATCGTAGTCACCGTCATCGTAGTCGCCGTCATCATAATCATCATAGTCACGGTTTTCATTACTTCTTGAAACCGCACCCATAAGATCATCCTTAACTCCCATAAAGAATCCGCCTATAGCCTTAAATACGGATAACATGGATTTTTCTATTATCTCAAGCACGCAGATAAACGCGAGAAAAATGATGACAATTACACACCCGACTACACCGATAAACTTAGAGATAAGAACTGTAATACCACCGAAGATAAAGCCTCCCGAAACATGCGTTTCATATGCCGTAGAATAAAGAAGCCCCGCGGTCATGTCCTTGGTTCCCGCTATAAGCTGAGCGGTCATATCAACAATGGCAAGAGCAACTCCTATCCATATGATCTTTCTTATGACGCGCTTATTTCCTCTGTTGGCAAGCACAAAAAGCACTGAACCCGCCAGATAGAACGGCATGGCGTAAACCGCTATTCCGAAAACACCAAAATTAAAGCCGGAGAATACATCCCCAACTTTTCCACAAAGTCCGAAATTACTGAAAAGAAGAAATACCGCTACTGCAGCAACGGAAAAAAATACTATTTCCATTTTAAGCTCGTCACTGAGAGCCTTGTCCTCAACACGAGGTCCTATAGCAGCAGAATTCTTCTTTTTTAAACTCGTATTATTCTTTTTACTCCCGGATTTTCCTGAAGCTTTCCCGGCCATTCTTTACCTCTCAAAATACACTACAATGCCTCCGAGTGCCGAAACAATCGAAGGCTTTGTAGTATTATGTATCAATCATGCATTATTATGTATGTTAAAATGTGTAAACTATCTGGTTTTTATCCTTTAAAAGATTGAAAGGAACATAGTTATCCGGCAGCTTCTCACCATTAAGTGTTACCGAGCTGTAGCCGGATTCTTTTCCTTCGGGATTCTGGAATACGATATCCAGATGCTTTCCTCTGAACATCTTTGATATTCTGAAGGATTTCCAATCTGAAGGTGTCGAAGGCGCTATCCTCAGACCGTCAATATCAGGTCTCATTCCGAGTATACCTTCAACACATCCTACCATAACGGTAGATGCCGTTCCCGTAAGCCAATGTACATGAGCTCTTCCGAAGTAAGGGCTGTCCTTTCCTTCAGTAAACTGGCCATGTGTATACGGTTCAAGCTTTCTTATCTCGGCATGCTCATTCATGGCTGCCGGTGATGACTCAAGGAAGTATTCAAATGCTCTGTTACCATGACCCATAAGAGCCTCTGCAAGGATTATCCACCCCTGAGGCTGTGAGAAAATACCGCCATTCTCCTTGGTAGATGCATTGAACAGCAGCATAAGTGCTCCGTCAAATGCGTGATCCTTATAAGGAGGAGCCATAAGCATAACGCCATGCTCAGTATTAAGGATGTCATAAACTGACTGAAGTGCCTTTTCTCCCTTTTCCTTATCTGCAAAGCGGCTGATAACAGACCAGCTCTGAGGATTAAGCCACATAGACGCCTCTACATCATCTCTGCTTCCGATAACAGTTCCGTCCTCCATAAAGCCTCTTATGAATCTGTCTTCGTTCCAGCAGTTATTCTCAAGGATATCAGCAAGCTTGCTGCGGATATCATCTATATATGCAATATATATCTGATCCTTTTTATACTCGGCAAATTCCTTGATAATGTTCATTGCCATATAAAGCTGGAATGCAACGAAGGTTGATTCTCCGGCCTTTCCGAGTCTGAGACAGTCATTCCAGTCAGCATGAAGACCGGCAGGCATTCCGTGAGTTCCGAGATGATTCATGGAAAAATCGATAGCTCTCTTAAGATGTCCGTAAACCGTTGCGGTGTCACCGTTTGCAAATACTATCTCTTCATCCAGGAATTTGATATTTCCGGTCTCGGATATATATTTATAAACCGTAGGGAAGAGCCATAATGCATCGTCCGCCCTGTATGCGGGATGTCCTGTTGCCTTCACATATGAAGGATCATCCGGTGTATCCTCATGACCTGCATTGTGATTAAACTTAACCAAAGGAAGACCCGCACCGTTATTTACCTGAGCGGAAAGCATGAATCTTATCTTTTCAACAGCCATCTCAGGCTCAAGGTGGATTATACCCTGAATATCCTGAACTGTATCTCTGTAGCCATAGCCGTTTCTGAGTCCGCAATAGGTAAATGAAGCTGCTCTGGACCAGATAAATGTCATAAAGCACTGATATGCATTCCATGTATTGATCATCGCATTAAATGCTTCATTGGGAGTCTCTACCTGGAAATTATTAAGCTTCTTGTGCCAGTATTCCCTTAATTCTTCTATCTCGCCTGCAACAACAGCAGAGTTGGAATAACTTGCTATAATGCTGCGAGCCTCTTCATCATTCTTCATACCGACTATGAATGAGAATGATTTTGATTCGCCGGGCGCAAGACTTACCTTGGTAGAAAGCGCACCACAGCTGTTAAGATTGAAATTAAGCTTATTTCCGAGGTTACCGGATGCTACGCCCTGAGGTGCATCATATTTATTGTACATACCGAGGAATTCCTCTTTGTCACCGCAGTATGAATCAACATCCGCACCTGCAAGTCCGAATATACGACAAGAAACCGTGCTTCCGTTAACCGAAGATTTGCTTACATTTTCGTTTATTACCTGTTTGATAAAATTATCGCAGAAATATGTTCTTGTAATGAAGAGCGTATACTGAAGATTTATCTGATCCTGCTCGTAGTTGCCCTCATTGGTGAATTCGGCATAGCCTGTAACGGTTAAATCCCTTGCTTTATCCGAATTATTTGTTACTTTAACATTCCATACTTCATAAGTTTTTCCGAGAGGAACATAGTAAGATGCAGAGGTCTTTATTCCATTATACTCTGAAGAAATAACGGTATAGGCAGTACCATGTCTGCACTCGCTCTTAAACTCGTCAAGAGGCTTGGCGCACGGCTGCCATGAGTTTGACCAAAAGCTTCCTGTTTCATTATCCCTGATATAAATGTATCTACCCGGCTGATCAAAGCTGTTGAAAACATACCTGAGTATTCTTCCGTCGGCACCTGACTTAACAAAGCTGTAGCCACCTGCATTATTGGAAATAAGCGCACCGTATTCGGGTGATCCCAGATAGTTCGCCCAAGGAGCGGGTGTACAGGGATTATCGATTATATATTCTTTATTATTTTCATCAAAACGCCCAAATTGCATCTACATATTCCCCCCTTCAAAATCTTTAAATCTTAATTACTCTGTTGCCTCTGTTTCTTCTGCAACTGTTTCTTTTACTTCTTCTGTCTTTTCCTCTTCAAGTCTGAGGCTGATCTTGCCCATTCTGTCAACATCAAGAACCTTTACATTTACAACGTCACCGATATTAACGACATCCTCAACCTTTGCAACTCTCCTCCTCGAAAGCTTTGATATGTGAATCATACCATCCTTATTGGGTGAAAGCTCAACGAATGCTCCGAAAGGCATTATCCTTACAACCGTACCGGTATAAACCTTTCCAACCTCGATGGGATCAACGATAAGATGGATAGTATGGATTGCCTTATCAATGCCTTCCTTGTCGGTACCGCATATAAAGATCTTTCCTTCGTCATCTATATCGATCTTAACACCTGTCTCCTCAATAATAGAGTTGATGGTCTTTCCTCTCTGTCCGATAACCTCACCGATCTTTTCGGGATCGATAGTCATCTGAACAATCTTGGGAGCATACTTGCTAACCTCAGGTCTGGGAGCAGGTATAGCCTTAAGCATACATGTATCAAGAATGAAAAGTCTTGCTTCTCTTGTTCTTGCGATAGCTTCCCTGATTATAGCTTCCGTAAGTCCGTGAATCTTGATATCCATCTGTATAGCTGTGATACCCTTTGTTGTACCGGTAACCTTGAAGTCCATATCTCCGAAGAAATCTTCAAGGCCCTGAATATCGGTAAGTACTAAGTAATCATCATCCGTATCACCTGTTACAAGTCCGCATGAGATACCGGCAACGGGAGCCTTGATGGGAACACCTGCAGCCATAAGTGACATACATGAAGCACAGGTTGAAGCCATTGAGGTTGAACCGTTTGACTCAAAGGTCTCGGATACGGCACGGATAGCGTAAGGGAATTCTTCCTCGCTGGGAAGTACCGGAAGAAGTGCTCTTTCAGCAAGTGCACCATGTCCGATCTCTCTACGTCCGGGTCCTCTTGATACCTTTGTCTCTCCAACAGAATATGAAGGGAAGTTATAATGATGAATGTATCTCTTTGAAGTTACATTGGGATCAAGTCCGTCAATCTTCTGTGCCTCTGAAAGAGGAGCTAATGTAACGATATCGCAGATCTGTGTCTGTCCTCTTGTGAACATGGCAGAACCGTGAACTCTGGGAATGATATCAACCTCGGCACTGAGGGGTCTGATTTCGTTTATGGCACGTCCGTCAGGTCTCTTATGATCCTTGAGTATCATCTTTCTTACTGTCTTCTTCTGATACAGATAAAGCGCCTCATCAAGCTTGGAAAGCCACAGTTCATTATCCTCAAATGCTTCTGCAAGCTCTGCTCTGATCTCGGCAATGTTATTTTCTCTCTTCTGCTTATCATCGGTAAATACTGCTTCTTCCATTCTGTCTGCAGGAATTCTTTCCTTGATATGCTCAAAGAGGTCTTCAGGTACAGCGTAGCTCTCATATTCAAATTTAGGCTTTCCAACCTCAGCGATAATGCTGTCAAAGAACGCTATAACCTCCTGATTTACCTTATGTGCGGCAAAGATAGCCTCGAGCATTTTATCCTCGGGAACTTCATTTGCGCCGGCTTCGATCATGATAACCTTTTCCCTTGTAGAAGCAACGGTAAGTTTAAGGTCTGATTTTAAGTTGTCATCTGAATTGGGATTGAAGATAAACTCACCATCGATAAGTCCTACCTGTGTTGTGGCGCAGGGACCATCGAAGGGAATGTCTGAGATAGATGCAGCAAGTGCGGAACCAAGCATTGCAGTAAGCTCGGGTGCACATTCGGGATCTACCGAAAGAACGAGGTTTTCAAGAGTAACATCATTTCTGAAGTCCTTGGGGAAAAGCGGTCTCAT
>CACYCJ010000369.1 GCA_902772925.1 uncultured Lachnospiraceae bacterium | reverse complement strand
TTATAAAAACAAGAAGGCAATTTTCGATTCCATAATAGATGAAATGAATAAAAGATATGAGGAACAGGCCGGACTACTTAATATCAACGGCTTAAATCCTTCAGCAGATGCAAGTATTTATATGAATCTATCTGAGGATGCTTTGGTGGAAATAGGAACTAATCTTTTCCTTTACTTTCTTCATGATGATTACACCGGCAGATTTCGGAAAATACTTACCATAGAACAGTTTCATAATGAAGAGTTTGCCAAAATCTACTCAGATCAATATGTAAACGGACCATTATCCTATCAGGGAGAATTATTTAAACTGATGGTGGGAAACGGGACATTTGCAAATCTGGATACTGATGCGATGACGCTGCAGTTCTATTCGCCGATATACATGCTTCTGACTCTTTGCGACAGAGAACCTGAACGTGAGGCCGAGGCATTAAAACTGCTTGAGAAACATATCAGACAATTTAGTTTAGTATATAAAGGAGAAAATAATGAAGATAGTAATGCTTAACGGACAAAATCATAAAGGTAGTACTTATCATATCGGTCGCATGATCATTGATAAAATCTCAGGTGAAAATGAGGTTACAGAATTCTTTTTTCCAAAGGATCTGAATCATTTTTGCGCAGGCTGCTATAAATGTATAGAGGACGAGGCGGCTTGTCCCTTTTATGATGAAAAGCGTAAAATCACTAATGCTTTAGATGAGGCGGATGTTATTATAGTAACTACGCCGACCTACTGTATGCACATGTCTGCACCGCTTAAATCATTTTTTGATCTTACATTTGACCTGTGGATGGCGCATAGACCTATGGAATCTATGTTCAGGAAAAAGGCGGTTGTTATTTCTACAGCTGCCGGAACAGGAACCAAGTCAGCTATGAAGGATGTCGAGGACTGCCTGTTCTATCTCGGAATCCCTGAAATCATTAAGTATGGTACAGCTGTTCAGGCAATGAATTGGGAAGGCGTATCACCGGATAAAAAAGCTATGATAGATAAAAAAACAAGTTCGGTTGCAAAAAAGCTTGAAAAGGATAAAGTATCTGTCGGAATAAAAACAAAATTTATGTTTGGCATGATGAAAATGATGCACACCAAGGGTTGGAATTCCTCGCCGGTTGAAACTCAGTATTGGAAAAGCCATGGGTGGTTAGACGGAAAGAAGCCCTGGCAATATTATCCCTTTCGTTGAATTATAAGAAAATGAATGATATAATTATCAACTACATAAGTGAAACATTCCCGATGTATTTTTAACCTGAACCGCAAAAGAAGAGAAAAAACGGGTTTGGGATTAATCAGAGGTATCATGGAGATTTTCAATATCGAAGAAGAACTTGATAAGCTTCCAAAAAAGCCCGGTGTATATCTTATGCACAGTGACACCGGGGAGATTCTTTATGTCGGAAAAGCGAAAAATCTGCATAACCGGGTAAGGCAGTATTTCAGATCCGGCCATGGTCACAATGATTCTCCGAAGATTCTGAAAATGGTCTCGCAGATATCGTATTTTGAATATATAATCACTGCTTCGGAGATGGAGGCTCTCGTGCTCGAATGTAATCTTATCAAGGAGCACAGACCCAAGTACAATACCCTGATGACCGATGATAAGGGCTATCCTTACATCCGGATCACTATCGGCGAGGCTTACCCGCGCATTATGAAAAGTCACAGGATGAAAAGAGACGGTTCAAGGTACTTCGGTCCTTTTACGGACGGCAGAGCTGTAAGAGACATTATCCTGCTTACCAGGAAGCTGTTTCTGCTTCGCTCCTGCAATCAGGCTCTTCCCAAATCCGGTGTAAAACGCCCCTGTCTTTATCACGAGATTGGTCAATGCAGTGCTCCTTGCTGTAATATGATCTCTCCCGAAGATTATGGTGAAAATGTAAAAAATGCGATTTCGTTCCTAAGCGGAAATCATAAAGAGATTGCAGCATCTCTGAAGGCAAAAATGGAGGAAGCCTCGGAAGAGCTTGAATTCGAAAAGGCCGCCTACTACCGTGACCTTCTTCAGAGTATCGATCATATAATGCTGAAACAGCAGATTTCCACAGATTCACCCGATGACAGGGATATAATCGCCATTGCAAAAAATGATACCGATGCCGTTATCTCGGTATTTTTCGTAAGAGACGGCAACCTTATCGGCAGAGACATTCATCATATGTCCTCAGAAACATATGATGCGGAAGGCGAAATACTGAATGAATTCATCAAGCAATATTATACCGGCACGCCCTACATTCCAAAGGAGATCATAACTGCAATACCCATAGCCGACGAGGAGCTTATAAGTCAGTTTCTTTCGGAAAAGGCAGGCCATAAGGTTCATTTTATCATTCCCGTAAAGGGCGAAAAAAAGAGGCTTCTGAATCTTGCCTGCGACAATGCCGCTCTCGTTATCGCACAGGATATAGAACGACTGAAAAGATATGAGAAGCGGACAGTCGGAGCTTCTGAAGAGATAGCCTCTATACTTGGGATAAAGAGTGCCAAAAGACTCGAAGCCTTTGATATCTCCAACATTTCCGGCTACCATAGTGTTGCTTCTATGGTTGTATTTGAAAACGGCGTTCCGCTTAAAAATGCATACAGAAAATTCAAGCTTCGAACTGTGGAGGGACCGGATGATTATGCTTCGATGAAGGAAGTACTCTCCCGCCGCTTCACAAATAAGGATATAGGTGTTTTTCCCGATGTACTGATGATGGACGGCGGTAAAGGTCAGGTAAATATAGCTGAAACCGTTTTGGACAGTCTCGGAATCGATATTCCGGTCTGCGGAATGGTAAAGGATGATAATCACCGTACCCGCGGCCTTTATTATAACAATAGAGAAGTGAGTTTCCCCGCAGGCTCCGAAGCCATGCATCTGATAACTCATCTTCAGGACGAAACCCACAGATTCGCGATTACTTATCACAAAAATCTCAGAAGCAAGGAACAGGTTCATTCTATTCTCGATGATATTGAAGGAATCGGCCCGAAGCGCAGAAAGATACTTCTGCTGAAATTCGGAAGTGTCGATGAGATCCGTGAAAAAAGCGTTGAAGAACTATGCTCGACAGATGGAATCGACAGACAGACAGCAGAAAATATTTATAACTTTTTTCATGACTGAAAACAGTATATGACGGATGCCGGAATATACATTTAAAGGAGGCCACATGGCAGGCTTTTTATTTCCGAAAGAATATTATGACTCTACATATTCCATAGATTTTCAAAGATATTATGATATGGGCTACAGAGGGGTTTTATTTGACATTGATAATACTCTCGTTATGCATGACTACCCTTCCGACGAAAATGCCATTAAGCTTATGGAACGCCTTAAGTCCATCGGCTTCGGTATATGTCTTGTATCAAACAATGATGAGGAAAGAGTAAGAACCTTTAATGACTATCTTAAGGTCGAATATATCTACAAGGCCGATAAGCCCCTTGCAAAGGGTTATAAAAAGGCAATGAAGCTTCTCGGGACAACCACCGAAAATACAATCTTTGTCGGTGATCAGCTCTTCACGGATATATGGGGAGCAAATAACGCCGACATACACAGCATACTTGTACAGCCCATAGATAAACATGAAGAAATTCAGATTGTACTGAAAAGGATAATAGAAAAACCTATAATTAAGCTTTATTTAAAAAATCACAGTATCCAGACCAAAAGCATTGGAGGTGACCGACTTGCTGATCACAGATAAAAATGAATATCAAAGCAAAATCAAACGCATTATCATTACCGAAGAGGAAATCCGTAAAGAGACAAAAAAAATTGCAGAAGTAATAAATAAAGAATATGAGGGAAAGCCCCTGATCCTGGTATGTCTCCTAAAAGGATCGTTTATATTCTTTTCAGATCTTGCAAAAGAGATCACAATTCCCTGCGAGATCGGCTTTATGACGGCAAAAAGCTACTATGAAAGCACAGAATCCTCCGGTAATGTTAAAATTCTGCATGATCTTGACATAGACATCAACAATTATCATGTGCTGATCGTTGAAGATATTGTTGATACCGGCAGAACACTGTATGCATTGACAGATCTTTTAAAAAAGAGGAATCCTTTGTCGATCAAAGTGCTCACACTGCTCGACAAGCCCGACCGAAGAGTTGTCGATCTGAAGGTC
>CACYCJ010000368.1 GCA_902772925.1 uncultured Lachnospiraceae bacterium | reverse complement strand
GATTTATTGCTTTTTCTCCTGCTGCTCAAGTTAATATTTCAAAAAAAGCAATAATTTCCGCTTTAATCTGCCCAATTTATTGCTTTTCTATCAATATTACCAATACTATCAATACTATCAATATTACCAATCACTTTATCCGAAATATTTAACCTCAGGAAATAATATTATTTATCTCCATGACTACTTCCCACATAAGGCTTGCTATGTATGTCTTCCAGTCGGCGTGTGCGGGAAGGCGCACAACATTACGGAAATTTGCTTCTTCGGCAATCCGCACCGCTCTGTTCATATGGTAATTATTGGTTATTATCGCAACCTTTGCATTTTCGTGTATCATCTCGGCAGAATTTTTAAAGTTTTCGCGTGTAGTCGAGGCTTTATCCTCTAAAAAGATTGAATCATCTTTTATTCCGTTTTCCTTCAGGAAATCACACATGACTTTTGCTTCGGTCTTTCCGTTTTCATCAGGATTACCACCTGTTAGGATCAGTATTGCCTTAGGATTTTTTTCCTTGTAATCTATCGCTTCTTCCAGCCTGTAGATCAGATCCCGAGTCGGCTTCCCGTCTTCAAGAGCCATTCCTAGAACTATAACACAGTCAGCATTTTCGGCAGAATGCTTCATACCGCCCGCTATTACTCTGCTGCTGATAAATAAAATACAAACGCAGCCAGCCAAAACCAGCACTCTGAGAATCCATCCGATAACCTTAAGAGCTTTATTCTTAAACGCAGTAAAGAAACCGAGCCAAAGATCAAGCGAACCTACAAGCAAAAACGCCATAAGAAACAGTTCTCTGATAAACACTCTTTCATAATCGTCCTTCAAAGCAACGGTATTTATACGATGGATCATTACAATGCAAAGATTAATAGTAAGTATTAACACTGCAATGAAAAATACCAGGCCGACAATCTTTCGTATTTTTACAGCTACGCTTTCCTCTTCCTTGTCGTCTCTTTCCCGTCTTCTTCTATCCAATTTTCGTTTAAGACTCTTTTCGGACATTCGGATCATTCCTCCCCACTGCTTGAAAAACTAAGACTTTCGTTCACCCGGAAAAACCAAGTCTTTCTTTCACTTTAAAAAACTAAGTCTTTCTTTCACTTTGAAAAACTAAGTCTTTCATTCAAATTGTGATAGTAAGCACATTCATTCCCAGGGTATTCTGATATACCATGGATTTTGCAAGTCTGCTGACCATTCTGATACCGATATTATGAGTAATGTCAGCAGGATCGAACAGTTCCTGGGCTTCCTTGGGATTAAATACCCTGCAGTCATCTTTAATACGAAGTATCAGTTTATCGCCCTTATAGGCAACACGAATGTCAATCGAATGCTTTTTACCGTCATTAAAGCCGTGCTTAATGATATTAACTGCCATTTCCTCCATAGATACTCCGGCATAATTGGAATGTCTTGAGTCAACTCCGTGCTTGTCACAGAATTCCATGATCCGGGTACTGAGTGCCGTAACCTCATCAATGCTTCTTACGGTAATATCTATCCTGTCCGATACAGGTATACCGAAGTCCTTCGGAAGCGTAAGAATCTGCAAAAAGCTTGTAGGAAATTTTTTATTATAGATGATTATATAAATGAGAATTACAGCTGCCGTTATCACACCGCCGAGCACCTGTGAATACCATACTCCCATCATTCCGTATATCGGAGCCAGAAGCAGCGAGCAGCCTACCAAAGCAAGTACACCATCAAATACAGACAGAATATTAACTATATGAATTCTTTCCAGACATTGGTAATAGTTACTGTATATTGCATAGATACATGAAAGCGGCATCGACATAGGGAAAATGATAAATCCCCATTTGGTAATCTCAAACAGCTCACCCGCATCCGGTCTGAAGAACATATAGGTAAGCGGAAGCGCAAGAAGCATAAATACTCCGGCAGCGCCTGCCACAATACCGACGCCCTTTGTAAGGGCAGTCTTCATTATCATAACTACACCGGTCTTATCCTCCTCGCCCACATAAATACTAACGAGAAGTCGCGTCGCCGCCGCGACACCGGCCGTGGTAGCATAGTAAAAGCCTCCGAATGTGTTTATAGCCGAAAATGCGGAAATTCCGTTTTCGCCCGCATAATTAAGGATTATCCTGTTCATCAGCTGCCCTCTTATGGCAAGGCAGAGCTGCCCTACCGCTCCGGGAGCACCTATACGGACAATATCGACTATATCATGTAAAATGATATGTCTCATATCAAATTTAATGATAACCTTTGATGTAAAATAATATGATCCGAGAACAACGAAAAATACCCAGTTGCTTATGGAAGTAGCTATTCCGAGACCGTAGGTTCCCCATTTAAGTACAGCCACAAAAATGTAATCCGTGATAATATTTACCACAAGCATTGCACCTATACCGAAATAGGTCCTTTTTTCCTGCCGTTCCACCTGCATAAATGCAGCCAGCTGTGTCCCGAGCATAAGCGGTATCATACCGAATGAATAACCGCATATATAATCACTGAGAACCTTTTGCAATTCATCATGCGCTCCCAGAACCGATGATATCTGATCAGGAAGAAACAGACACAATACCGTCATAAGCATTCCGAATCCGATGATCACCAGAATATCCAGCGTGAAAACGCTTTTAGATCGTTCCACCTGATTTTTACCCATCATCTGACCGCACAAAATCTGCGAACCGCCGAGCATAACTGCACCGATAGTATCGATAAGCTTGCTTATGGGCCAGAACATTCCGGTTGCACCGATGGCAAGCTGACCGATCATATTGGTTGCAAAAAGACCGTCTATAATGCTGTTGACACTTCCTATGGAAATAAGGATTATCTGCAGCGGCAGGAGTCTGTAGAACATTTTTGCTATCATTTTTGAGTCAGATGTATTTTCGTACTTCATTTACCAAACCCGTATCTAACTATTTTTTCTTACGCCTGATCACCCATACTATAATACCGACAATCACAAGAATAAGAGGGACTACCAGTATCAGCATAAGTCCGAAGAAAACAGCATCAGCCGAAGGAACCGTAATATAATCCGAATTATACTTCTTTGCGGGTATTGAAACTGTTTCCTGATGATCCACAAGATTACTTACTATCTTTGTAAAAAGCTTGAGATTATTGCCGGATACCAGCTTATCTATATTGTCGTCTGTGGTTCCGTAGGATGAAAATACAGCTATCTTTGTATTCTTTCCGTCACCTACAGTGGTACTGTCGGAAATCCATACACCGAGCGCATACTGTCCTTCCTTATCCCCGTCCTCTTTATCAACCATCTTCGACTTAGCCGGATCCGGTTTAAGAAGAGCCTTTTCGGAGGTCTGAATGATAGTCTGAACACTTAGTGATTCCTTTAAGCTATCATTTACCTTAAGGCCTTCAGCGGCGATTGAAACGACATATTCGCCCTCCATATCTGAGCTTACATCCGTAGACATAACCTGAGGTATCAGACAGTACTGCATCTGCATATAATTCTGCCTGTCATTTTCTATAATGAGTCCTCTTTCCTCAGTTACGCCATAATCATTAAGTATGGCTCTGATATTATCAAGAGGCTTTTCCGTATATGTCAGAGTAATGTATGCATGACCTCCGCGAGCAAGATAATCCTTAACAAGTCCTGCTTCATGCTCCGAAAGATCGGATGAGGGGGCGATAAGGAAAATGCACTGCACCTCGTCGGGAATTTCATCTATGGTAAGAAGGCTCACATCCTGCAGATCCACATTTTCCCTCTTAACGGCACTTGAAAAGCTTGCGCCGAAAACTCCGTCCTCACTATGACCGGTTATCCTGTAAGCCACGGGAAGATTGTCAGATGTAACAAATGCGACAGCGCTTGTAATCAGTCCTTCTGCATCGTAGCCTGTCACTTCCTGTGAGTAAGTATTATAGTCAATTTCCGTAATGTAAATGTCATTATACGAGATGACCTGACTTCTATCTTCAGACACAACGATAAGACTCTTCTCTGCAAGCTCGCTGTCTGTATACGATGCCGCAAATGTAGGGAATTTATCGGTGGGTCTGTATTCTACCTTGACATGAGGATACTCGGCATACGCCTCTATTGTTCTCTTAAGAGTTGCATCCATACTTTCTTCCGTAGATATCGCATAGATTGTCACATCCTGATCGAGCTGTGAAAGGATATTCTTTGTCTCGTCCGTGATACCGTATATCTTTCCTTCAGTCATATCGAATTTGGTATATTTCGCAGGGATCATATATACGCCGAAGTTAGCAAAAATAACCGCTGCGATAACAAGGATAACAAGTATCGTATTGAGATAATTACCCTTAAACTTTCCTCTGTTATATGTCTTTCTTCTTCTCCTTATGAGATTAACAGTAAGGAATATCATAAGTGCAATAGCAGTAAGAAAATAGAAGATAGACACAAGGTTCAGTTCACTCTGAAGAAGATCATTGAACCTTGACATCATATCAAACATACCGAGGACATCTGCGATAACAGATACATTTATGAGTGATGTAATGCCTGACATCATATATGTAACAAAAAGTATCACAACCGAAAGCACTGCGGAAATGATCTGATTCTCGGTAACCGCAGACATAAACATACCTATCGAAATTGCCGTAAGTCCGTAAAGATAGTAACCGAGTAAGGGAACATATGCCTCAGCAACCGGTATGCTTCCGTAATGGAGCATAAGCAGCGGATATAATGCGGCTATGCCCGCAGGTATGGAAAATATCGCAACTAATGAAAGATATTTTCCGAATACGATCTGAAATACCGATACGGGAGCCGTATACAGCATCTGATCTGTTTTGTTTTTCTTCTCTTCGGCAAGTATCCTCATCGTAAGAATCGGGATAGTAATAACATACAGGAACATTACTGACTGCACTGTATATCCGAAGTAGGGATACCCCTGAAGAAGATTATATACAAAAAAGTATAAGCTGAAAAAGAAAAGTGTTACTGCTACAAAGAGCCATCCGAGAACGGTATGGAAATATGATTTAAATTCACGCTTAAATATTGCTGTCATTTCTCTTCGTTCTCCTTTCTCTGCTTTTCTCTTACTCGTGCCATGCCGGTAAGTCTGTCAAAGCCTGTTCTTGCAAATTTATCCTCGGGTTCATCCTCCTCGAGGTCGTCATCATCATCATCATCATCATCATCATCATCTGCGTCTGCGTCATCTATTTCATCAGCGACTACATTATCTGATTCATCCGCATCCGCGTCGACCGTATCACCCTTCAGTTCTGTTGTCTCATCATCTGCGCTGTCTGCAGCTTCACCTTTCAGTTCGGTCGTCTCATCATCTGCGCCGTCTGCCGCATCAGCATCGTCCTCTGCCGAGTTAAGCTCAGCAGCGATATCTGCCTCTTTATTAAGCTCGATAAAGATTTCCTCAAGGTTTTCTTCCTTGATATCCATACGGAAGATGGGAAGGCTTGCCTTTGCACAGGCATTGAAAAGCTTCTCCCTTATATCCGTATCCTTATCGGTATCAATCTCAACAACGATAGTGTCACCGTCGTCGTTTATAAATCTTGTCTCATTTATCTCTTCAAAATCTTCTGCGATCAGCTGCTCAAACGCTTCCTTTGTACACTTAATTGAAGCGGTCACTACACTCTTCTTTGCAGAGCCTTCGATGAGCTCCTCCTTGGAAGCGTCCTTTATAAGCTTACCCTTTGCGATAATGAAAATATGGTCGCAGAGTTCGCTTACCTCGGACAAAATGTGTGAGCTGAAAATCACCGTATGATCATCAGCCAGCTGTCTTATAAGATTCCTTATCTCAATGATCTGAACGGGATCAAGTCCTACCGTAGGTTCGTCGAGGATTATAACCTCCGGACTTCCCATAATGGCATTTCCGAGACCGACTCTCTGCTTGTAGCCCTTTGAAAGATGAGCTATAAGCTTATTTCTGACATCCGAAAGACCGGTCTTTTCAATCACTCTTTCAACCTCAGCCTTTCTGTCAGCCTTCGGAACTTTTTTCAACTCAGCCGAAAAAGCAAGATATTCATAAACAGTCATTTCAGGATATAAAGGCGGTGTTTCAGGCAGATAGCCGATGTAAGCCTTAGCCTTTTCAGGCTGCTTATCCATATCAAAACCGTTGATCACAACAGATCCGGAGGTTGCTCCGATATAACCTGTAATGATATTCATCGTTGTACTTTTTCCGGCGCCGTTTACGCCCAGAAGACCGTAAATCTTCCCTGTTTCAAACTTCAGCGAAAGATCGTCAAGAGCCTTGCCGCTCCCATAATCCTTTACCAAATTCTTAACCTCAATCATATTAAGACTTCCTTCCTGGTTACAAATTAATGATCATGATTTATTCAAACCGATAAACCGGTCATTTGCAGTTACAACATAAAGTATTTTTTTATATTTATAAATCAAGAGTAAGTTCTACCGGACAGTGATCCGAGCCCATCACTTCAGGCAATATCCTCGAATCCTTTATCTTATCCTTTAATGAGTCCGACACAATGAAATAATCTATACGCCAGCCTACATTCCTTGCCCTTGCGGCAGCTCTGTAGGACCACCATGAGTAAGCGTCGGTCTTATCCGGATAGAGATATCTGAATGTGTCCGTAAAGCCTGCAGCTAAAAGCTCCGTCATCTTCTCTCTTTCCGCGTCGGAGAAGCCGGGATTCTCATGATTAGTCGCAGGATTTTTCAGATCAATTTCCTCGTGAGCAACATTCATATCGCCGCATATTATCACGGGTTTAGTTTCACTGAGCTTAGAAACACAGGCTCTGAATGCGTCCTCCCAGCTCATTCTGTATTCAAGACGCTTAAGCTCTGTCTGAGAATTAGGAACATATACCGTGATGAAATAATAATCTCCCATATCAAGAGTTATCATTCTGCCTTCATGGTCATGCTCTTCTATTCCGAGTCCGTAGGTTACACTTAAAGGCTCTTTCTTTGTAAATACAGCCGTACCGGAATATCCTTTTTTCTCGGCAAAGTTCCAATACTGATAATACCCGGGAGTGTTCAGTTCAAGCTGGCCTGATTGCATCTTTGTTTCCTGAAGGCAGAAAATATCGGCATCAAGCTCATTAAATATAGTCATAAAGCCCTTTGTCATACAGGCTCTGAGACCGTTTACATTCCATGAAATATACTTCATTTCAGATTCCTTTCAAGCAGCTACTGCACTATTCCGTAATATCCTCTACACCCGGTTCCTGCGTAATATCCGGCTCACCTGCGGTCTTTATCTTCTGCATTTCATAAACAGCTTTTTTCGTGATCCATTTAGGAGACAGCTTGGATAAAACAGTCACCAGCTTATTCATAATACCGGGTACTGTGAATGTCTGCTTAAGCATAAGAGCTCTGTAGCCGTCCCTTGCAACCTTTCTGGGGGTTGTTGTCTTGAATTTCTGGAACAGACCTGTAGTTGTCAGATTTGCATTTTCCTCAAAACCGGTATCTGTAGGTCCGGGACAAAGTGCCGTAATGCTTACACCGGTACCTTTCAGTTCAACAGATAATGCTTCCGTAAACGAAAGCACATATGCCTTGCTTGCATAATAAACTGCCATAAGCGGTCCGGGCATAAAGGAAGCAATGGAACCGAGATTAAGTATCTTACCGCTTCCGCGAGCGATCATGGGCTTAACAAAATAATATGTCAGCTCTGTAAGCGCTTTCACATTTAAGGAGATCATATCGCTGAGTCTCTCTATATCCGATTCGGCAAATACTCCGTAATCACCGAAGCCAGCATTATTGATAAGCACATCGATTCCGATGTTATTCTTAGTCACATAATCATATACTTCTCTTGCAGCACCTTCTAAGG
This sequence comes from uncultured Lachnospiraceae bacterium, assembly GCA_902772925.1. Taxonomy (GTDB): domain Bacteria; phylum Bacillota; class Clostridia; order Lachnospirales; family Lachnospiraceae; genus Eubacterium_Q. The sequence continues at coordinate 364 of CACYCJ010000368.1, read as the reverse complement.
TCAGGTCCTTAACTATAACATATACTCTGTTTTTCGTATTTTTCTCAATTACTCTTTTAATCTCATAAAGCCTGCTCTCGTTTCTCGCAACAAGTACAAGATCATATTTTTTGTGAGAAAAAAGCTTTACAAACTCAAAGCCTATCCCGCTTGTCGCACCGGTTATAAGTACTGTTTTCTTCATAAGCATCCTCCTTAAAAAGTTAATAAGGAAAGGTGTTTTTAAGTCAAAAACCCCTTTCCCTCATATTCATCAATATACTGTTCCTATTATACTTGCAGCTTCTTCATAGGTCATATCGTCCTTTAATGAAATTGCTATACAATACAAAAGGCCATCCTTTTCTATAGCGTATTCAACCAT
>CACYCJ010000367.1 GCA_902772925.1 uncultured Lachnospiraceae bacterium | reverse complement strand
GTGTTCCGTCCCAGCAAGGACGTGAACGATTATTTACAAGAACTACAAAAGAATAAACAACAAACGAAATCGAAACTGAAATTATGAAGAAACAATTGAAGATAATGATGATGTGCGCCACAATGATGGCTGCATTGGTAGGTTTTACCTCATGTGAGGATGACCTAGATATTCAGACGAACTATCCCTTTGAGGTGGAGGTGATGCCAGTTCCAACGAAGATACTGCGCGGTCAGACGGTGGAAATTCGCTGTCATCTGGCGAAGGAAGGTGACTATAAGAATACCCTTTACACCATCCGTTGGTTCCTCTACGACGGTACTGGCTCACTGCGCATGGAGAACGGCACGGTACTACAACCAAACGACCGCTACCTGCTGGAGAACGAAACATTCCGGCTTTACTACACCTCGGCTAGTAAGGATGCGCACAAGTTTATCGTGGTCGTGGAGGACTCCAACGGCAACAGCCAGACGCTAACGTTCAACTTCAACAACGAGAACAAGAAGGATGAGAATGAGGATTAGATTGCTTGCCCTGCTATGCCTCTGCACGGTGGGGATGGCGAGGGCGACACCTAATAAGCTGCCGTACACTGAGAAACAGTTTGAAATGGCCGTCGCCTGTATCAAGCATTTCGAAGGATGGCATACTACGAAGAACTACCCGTATGTTGGCTACGGTCATCAGCTTCAGAAGGGTGAACGGTACTCGGCGAGGACGCTCACCAAGAAACAGGGTGATTTGCTGCTACGCCTTGACCTGATGCGCAACCTCTACCTGTTCCGTGGCTATGGCAAGGATGCGCTACTCCTTTCGATACTGGCCTATAATGTCGGGCCATATGCCATCCTCGGTACCTCCAAGCGTCCGAAAAGCCGTCTCCTGCGCAAGATCGAACGAGGCGACAGGAATATCTATAATGATTACATCGCCTTCTGCCGCTGGCATGGCCGACAGGTGAAGTCCATCAAGTTCCGTAGGCAGGTGGAATATGACCTATTCTTTGTACGCTGAAAACTAATGTCCCGAATGGAGTCTTTTCCTTCTTCATTCGGGACTCTTCATTTTATCCAGCGAAAGTATGGAAGGGGAAATCCCATGGATTTTTGGGGGATCTGCCCTCTCAGAATTGGACTTTTCTCTTTCAAACCTCACCAAATCACCCTATCTTTGCACCGTGATTAAGAAACAGCTCTCGAACTCAATTGACAAGTAAAATGGACGTTTAATCATAATATCACTATGATTGTTGAATTTTAACATCAAAACGAAAGACCTTATATAGTAAAGTATAGTTTCCTACAGAAGCAATATGCAGATATAAAAATTTGTATTGTTTTTCAAAAAAATGTTATGTTATTGATTGAAAAATGAGAAAAATGTGTATTTTTGCACTAAATTCCAACAAAATGTGTAAGAATACTCAATAATCCCAACTATTATATAGGGACAACGATCAAACTTTATTTAGAATAGTAATTCCCAAAAGGGCTTACATTTTAGGAAGATGATTGGCGGTGAATCAAGATATGTATATTGAATAACAAAACAGATAATTGTTGCGCCCGACACGAATAAGGGATGTGTATATGACAATCAAAATGAGAAGCAGGAGAAACTATCATTATCTCCAGTTAGTGTTATGTCTTTTTCTTTCTACTTATATCAGCATGCAGACTTCTGCTCAGATTGTTGTAAATGCAGATTCTGTCGTGCAGTTAGGAGAAACATACAAACTCTGTTATCAATATAGTGATAAAGATTCAATAGATGGTATCGTTTCACCGTCTTGGGATTGGGAGAAAAATGCTTATGGATATGAAGTGCTTGTGGGGCCAACACGTTCTTTACAAAGCTCATTCGCACTAGTAAATGGGCAAATTACCACAATACATGAGGAGACATTCACTTTCCTCCTAAATTTTAACAGAGAGGGCCTTTATTCTATGCCTATTATGAAAGCTCAAACTGTTCTTGGGGAGGAAGTGACCTCAAAGCCTTTCGTCGTTCGTGTAACAAAAGATCCCGTACCATCTTCTTCTAACGACATAAGTTCGAACGATTTATTAGTAATTGAGGCAACCATAGATAAAAATCATATAGTTCTTGGAGATAGTATTGAATGTGAAATACGGTTATACACGAATATGAATGTAACTCAATTGCATGGTTCTTCAATATTTGATATTACCCCCGCGTATTGGAAAGATAGAGAAACACCAATGGAAAAATCTTTTGAGACAGTGGAGTATAAAGGAAATACTGTTCGTTCTATTCTATGGCAGAAGGCTTCTATTATTCCATTACAAGCAGGAGAGATTGAGTTGAAACCAATGAAATATACTGCAACAATACAGGATTACGATTCTAGTGTTGACCCGTTTGAAGCGTTCTTTAATGAAGGTAGTGGATATACAGAACGAGACACTTTCATCATGACCAACCCTATTAAAATACAGGTTGAGAATAGGCATATATTATCAAATAATACGATATCTAAATATAAAACTATAGCTACTCATAGTTTGGGGGTCGTTCTTGACCGTTCTTCAAGTCTTTTAGCTCAAACCGACAGCCTATCGCCAACATTTTTAAGTTTGGAGAATCATTTTTTGGAACAGCTGATAAAGGATAAAGCTGTGACTGACTATTCGGTTTTACTTTTTTCGGGGAAACCTCATGTCCCCCAATTGACTAATTTATCAGATATCTTACAATTATCTCCTTCAAAAGATAATGACGGGTCTGCAATATATAATGCAATATTAGCTAGCGCATTGCATGAAAACGCGTTAAACACTGAGAGTTTTCCTTATTCTGTTTTGCTATTAACAGACGGGGCAGATAATGCAAGCAGGTTATCAGAAGGAACTTTAACAAACCTCTTACTTCAGAACAATATTCGAGTTGACGTGGTTGCTTTTGCAAGTAAAAAAGATTCAGTATTCTACTATTTTAATGATTCTATTGGAGGAACAATGATTAAGAATGTTCAGGATTATCGAGATGTTGAAAGAATTGCAAGAGCAACAAATGGTGAGTTTATTCTTATTGAGAATAAAAAACAAATTCCAATTGCTGTCAGCAAGATTCAGGAAAAGATATTGAAAGCCGAAACTCCAAAACAGAAACCACGAAATGATTTCCAGCCTGATAAAACATTACTTAACACTCTATATAAAGAAATAATGATGAATGCATTTACTGATTTTTGAGGATCACACATGTTTTCACAATCCTGTGGTGAGTTCGTACACATCTGCCTTTATGCGTTAGTTATTTCATGTATAGAAAACTCCCACGGGTATCTATGGCACATCTGTAGTTTTTTTAAGTATGTCCATTGTTTATGCATTGATAGGACATATTTTGCACAAATCCAATTGAATATTACTCAATTATTTGGTGATTATTCGTATTTTTTGTTAAAATTCAAAGATTATTTCGTTTTTTTTTAGTATCTTTGAAGCGAATAAACTTAAAACAAATGTCAAATAGAGATCTCAATCGGATAAAAGTAGTGCTAGTTGAAAAGAAACGTACCAATAAGTGGTTGGCTGAGCAATTAGGAAAAGACCAAGGAACTATTTCTAAATGGTGTACTAATACTTGTCAGCCGGACTTGGGTAGTCTGATGAAAATAGCCTCACTTCTAGAAGTCGATTTGAATGAATTGGTTCGCTTTGATGCGTTGCAGAATAATAACAAACTACTAAATAAACGAAGATTATGAAGAGAATTTCCACTATACTGTGTTTATTCATTTACATTCTTATATGTGAAGCTCAGATTCCGACATCTAGGAAGGTAAGTCAGGAGAAAATGCTTGAGCGTTTTCTGTCGTATGTAAAGATTGAGAGCCAATCTATAGACGAACCAAGCATGACATCATTCCCAATGACCGATGGCCAAAGGGAAATTGCTCGGTATATCTATAACGAGGTGAAGGCTTTTGGTGGTAAAGGGGTAAAAGTTACTCTTTCAGATGATTTCTATGTCTACATCGATATCCCATCAAACATCAAGAAAAAAGTTCCTTCTGTACTTTTTATGGCACACATGGACGTAACCCCAGAGGCACCAGGAATTGGTATTAAACCAATGGTTCACAGAAATTACGACGGTGGTGACATAAAACTGCCAGGTGGAATCACGTTAAGCCCAAACAATCCCCAATGTGCACACTTGAAGGATTTAGTAGGAAAGACCATAGTAACGAGTGATGGGACTACGCTGTTGGGGGCTGACGACAAAACAGGCTGTGCAGTTCTCATTACCCTGGTAGAGGAACTTATCAAGAATCCCAAGTTCAAGCATGGTCGTGTAATGGTAGCATTAAGTCAGAATGAGGACGTTGGAAAAGCTGCAATGCGATATGATCCAGCTGTATTCGGTGACAAACCCGATATGGTTATTGATGTAGATGGTAGTACCTTTGACCAGTATTCTATTGCCAACTTCACTGCCATTGGCCAAACCTATTATTTCAAAGGTAACAAGGCACATCCAAGTTACGGCAAGAAAGAGCAATATGCAGATGCCTTGACTGCTGCATCATATTTTATCGGTCTTGTTCCTACTGAAATGAACCCAAGTGCAAGAGAGGGGAAAGAGGGATATATCCATTGCTATTCTTTAGCTCATCCTTTGGATGAATCAGGCAAGCCAAACGTCAATGATTATGTTGTGAAGGTAAGATTACGTTACTTTGACCAACAGGAAGGTGCTTATCAGAAAAAGCTAATGGAAGATAATCTGCAAAAGGTTAAAGCCGCCTTCCCATTTGTAGAAGCACAAAAGACCGATGACCAGATGCAATATGAGAACATTTCATATTCCATGCCTGACTATGTTCCTGACTTGGTAAAGAAAGCCGCACATGAAGCAGGAATGGAAATGAGAGGAAAGTATGCCCGTGGTGGAACGACATCTGCCATGATGGTTGCACGTTTCCCGGACGTAATGCCTGGAGGTAGCGACTTCTACTCTGGCCAGAATGCAGAGCACTCATGCTATGAGTGGGCATGCTTAGAGGAGATGATGACATTGGTCAATATCACAGAGAATATTATCAATTCGGCAATATCAATAAAAAAATAATGTTTATGAAAAGGGTCACTTTATTTTCAGTTTTCATTATTATGATTGTTTCTAAGTCATTCGCCCAGAATTTTTCTGATGATTCTCCAAGCTATGTTATTGAGAAGGCAGAACAAGGAGATATGGATGCTCAATATAAAATGGGCGTTTATTATGCTACTGGCAACGGTGTTTCAAAAAATATGTCATTGGCAGCCGATTGGTTTGAAAAAGCGGCGGAACAAGGCCACATGAAATCACAGTTCAATATTGGAGCCTGCTATTTGAAAGGGGAAGGAAGACCTCAAGATACTGATAAAGCTTTCTTCTGGATAAAGAAAGCGGCTGAGCAAGGATTGGTTGAAGCACAATACAATTTGGGAGTTTATTATGAAGAATCTAATAATATTCACGAAGCCGTCAGATGGTACACAAAAGCTGCAAAACAAGGTTACGCTCCAGCTCAATCCAATTTGGGTACATGTTATTCTGAGGGACGAGGCGTTTCTCGAGATTATAAACAAGCAGCTTTCTGGTTTGAAAAGGCTGCTGAACAGGGAAATGTTGTCGCACAATATAATTGCGGAACTTGTTATATGGAAGGGCAAGGTGTTCCCCAAGATTTCAAAAAAGCAGCATCATGGTTTCGTAAGGCAGCAGAACAAGGAGACATAGAAGCACAATACAATTTGGGGTCTTGTTATTTCCTAGGGAAGGGCCTAGAAAAAGATTATCAACAGGCTGCTTATTGGTTTGAACAAGCTGCAAATCAAGGTAATCCAGAAGCTCAAAACCGTCTTGGGGTGTGTTATGAAAAAGGGCATGGTGTTACAAAAGATATAAAATTGGCAATTTACTGGTATGAGAAGGCTGCAGAACAAGGAGCTGTGTACGCACAATCAAACTTAGGCATTCTTTTTTATTATGGGAAAGGTGTCGAAATAGACTATAAGAAATCCATCTATTGGTTAAGAAAAGCAGCCGAACAAGGAGACGTAGATGCACAATACGTCATGGGATTATGTTATACATATGGGAATGGCATGCCAAAAAACTATAACAAAGCTTTCTATTGGTATAATAAAGCAGCAAATCAAGGTGATTCAAATTCCCAATACAATTTAGGAGTTTGTTTTGATAATGGATATGGTACAAAAAAGGATTTGAGCAAAGCTGTGTATTGGTATAAGAAGGCAGCTGCGCAAGGGAATCTTGATGCGAAGGAACAACTTAAACGTCTACAAAAATAGTAATATGATAAAGATATAATTATAAGAATATAGAATAATTTCTTCCTGTACATGTTAACATTCTGAATATTTTTGGCATGAAGTGTAGATTATATTTTATGTCGAATTTTTAAAATAGAACATTATGTATTACGAAGAGCTTTATGAAAAAGCCTATTCTGGCGATTTTTCAGCACTGAATGAGTTAGAAAATGAAGCAGGTGCTGGCAATGCAGAGGCACAATATGTACTATCGTGTGTCTATGATAATGTTACGAGTCCTTTTCGTAACGTTGAACTTGGTATGTATTGGCTTAAGAAAAGCAGTGATTACGGGTATGAATTGGCAGTAAAGAAAATAAAAGAATTGCCTTTGGAAATAAAATATAAGTACGATATTGCTAATAAAGAAGAGGAAGAAGCAAAATACAAAGACTCGGAGTATATTAAACCTGGTGGTATATGGTCTATTCAAGGTAGAATAGACAGAACAACATATTGGGTGTATTCAATTATCTATGTGATAGTATTTGCTATTCTAATATATTTTATAGCATTGCTGCCAAAAGAAACAACGTATTCTGGGTTTTATTACTCAGAACAACCTTCAGATTTTGCATATTACGCTCTCCTGATTGTTCGATTAGTGGCAGTCTATTTAATATTTGCCCTTCAGTCGAAACGTGCACACGATTGCGGTCATCCTTGTTTAATGACCCTCATACCATTCTTTGGCATTTATCTTCTGTTTAAGGAAGGTGAACCGCGCACAAATCAATATGGTCCCCAACCTGACTAGATTATATGCGTGTTATGGAAGTTTATCAATGTACATTATACTATGGCAGTTGAATTATCTTGTAAAAGACAAACGAAAAGTCGAAAAATATAAAATGCATAGTTATGAAAAAGAAATTGTTAGTACTGATAGCTGCGCTTATATCGATATCAGCTTCTGCTCAAACTAAAAGGGCTTTGGTCATAGGTATTTCTGACTATCCCAAATGTGACGCTGACTCATGGGGAATGATTCATGGTGCAAATGATGCAGAATTAATTGTACCTATTCTTCAGGACCAGGGCTTCAAGACTACAAAGATTTGCAACGAGGCTGCCACGGCAGGAAAAATAAGAAAAGCATTAAATGCACTTGTTAAATCATGCAGTGCGGGAGACATTGTTTATCTTCACTTCTCATGTCACGGTCAGCCTTTCGAAGATTTGGAACCGCGCGATGAAGAAGACGGCTGGGATGCATCTATTATTCCTTACGATGCCCAGATGAGTTTCAAGAAAGGGAAGTATAAGGGGCAGAACCACATCATAGATGACGAGTTGCATACCTATTTCCAGAAAATAAGGAAGAATATTGGCAAAAGCGGATTTGTATGCGTTGCAGTTGATGCCTGTTATGCAGGAGGCGCATCACGTGGAATAGACGAGACAGAGGTTGGTGAAGACGACGTATTTGTTCGTGGCACCAATGTAGGTTTTACTTTTAGCGGAAAGGAGTTTTGCCCAAGAATCAATACCAGAAGTTCTTTCCAAATTCCGCAAGAACCAGGTTTGGCAGATATGACAATATTGGAAGCTTGCCGTCATTACCAAACAAATCATGAAATTAAGCAATCCGGCAAATATTATGGTCCATTGTCATATTATATTAGCCAGGTCCTGAAGAATAAGAAACTGACCAAAAGTTTAGACTGGGTAAAAGATGTTGAAACCCAGATAGAAAACAGATGTAAAAGCAGGTTGACTGGAAAACCAACACAAAACATGGTTTACGAAACAAGTTTAAAATAAATATGGTGATAGTAGATATACCACAGACCCAACAGAAGCTCAACCAGTTTGCGGCAGAACAATGGGAAAAAGCTCTTGCATACCTACAAGGCGTTTTCTCTATGTCGCGCTCTGACTGCGAGGATGTATTCCAAGAGGCCTTTATGGTTTTGTATAAAAAAATAATTGGGGGAGAGCTGGTGCTTACTGTCAAGCTTTCAACCTTTTTCATTGGGATATGCCGTAATAAAGCATACGAAAAGATGCGTGAGAAAGGTAAGGAGTTGTACATCATAGATGATACACCCCATTCTACAAAAGATGAGCTTGAAGATGAGCGCATAGACCGGCTTCTTGCGCTTGAAGATAATACAGAGCAGATTGAAGCACGAAAAGAAGCAGTTGTCAGAGAGATAGTAGCCAAATTGCCTGAGCCTTGCGACAAAATCTTATGGGGATTTTATTTCGATGGTTTTTCTATGAAGACTCTTGCCCAAATGCTTAATTATGCGAGCGAAGGTTCTATTAAGGTAGTGAAGCATCGTTGCGTTGAGAAGTTTAAAACTCGTTTTATGGATATTTCAAAACAATTGTTTGATTAAAAGCTAAAAACTATGATTAAAGATACCAATATAATTGATCCCAAGCTTTTGGAAGAGGATGATCGAATTGCTGCCTATATTAAAGGACAACTATCAGCAGAAGAGGAACAGCTGTTTCTGAAAGAACTGGAAGATAATCCTGAGTTAAAAGAAAAAGCCATTGTCACAGCTCGTCTTGTGAAAGGACTGAAAAAAGTTAGCGATGAGCAGGACAACGATATCAGAGGAGTCTTTCTTGCTTCAAGTGAAAAAGGGGTAGAAGCCGTTACAAAACAAATTATACGTCAAAGAGCAAAGACTATTCCGATCCGAAAAGTTTCCACATGGATAGCTGTTGCGGCATCAGTCGTCTGTATTGTGTGGCTCGGTATTGATTACACTAACTACAAGTATACAACGGGATTGGGAGAGGAGTACTCTAACGTTGTCCCTTTTGACATCTCCTCTGGTACGATAGCCCGTGGATCAGACACCCCTACAGAAGCGCAAAAGAAACTGGAGAAATTGTTTGCCTCTGTCAAAAATGGTGTGGATCTTGATAATACCATTCATGAGCTATCGCTGTGTTGGGAACTTTCCACCATGGGATCTTACAACGATTACAGAAACTATTCTGCTCAAATCGGCTGGGCCCTAGCCATCGCTTACCTGAAAGATAACAACAAGAAAGAAGCCAAGATAATCCTAGAAAAGATGACAACACTTTGTGTTGAAGATTCGCCTATGGGTAAAAAAGTAAGAGAATTGCAAGAGAAACTTTTATAACATAGTAAAGAAGGTCCACAAGTAAATACAATCGGTATAATCAGGTGAATTGGATATAAAAAAGAAAGTTCTATATTATGAATAGATTACTAACTATTATCATAGTTTTTATGCAGGTTGTATTTAATGTTAATGCACAATCTGTAAAGTCGGATACATTGTATACGATTGATATTGACTTGCAGGACTTTGGGCACAATAAAGATGCAATTATTGACCAAAAGATACAAGAGTTGGACAGTTTAACTGCATACTTTTCATCCATAGGTAACTATGATGAAGCCATTCGTTTAGGAACAGAACTTCTCCAAATTATGGAAAAGGATTCTGAGAGAGATAATAACTTGTATGCAGTCGTATTAGGTACCATTGCACGAATAAACTTTGAAAATGGTAATTATGTTGAGACTCTTCGTCTATATACCAAGGCAAAAGAAGTTCTTGAACAAGATTCTGAAAGAGATGACAATGTATATGCAATGATGGTATGGAATCTTGCTGTATATAACTCCCTTATGGGAAATTCAGATGAGGCACTTCGTCTATACACTATGACATGCGAAGTACTTGAAAATGAACTGGAAAGGGATAATAACTTGTATGCAACGATCTTAAGTGAACTTGCTGCATACTACTACATATTGGGTAACGCTAATGAGACTCTTCGTCTATATACCAAGGCAAAAGAAGTTCTTGAACAATATCCTGAAAGGGATAACAAATTGTATGCAAAGGTCTTAAGTGAACTTGCTGCATACTACTACATGTCGGGTAATTCGAATGAGGCGCTTCTCTTAGATTCCAAAGCATGTCAAGTACTGGAAAAAGAATCAGAAAGGGATAATAATCTGTATGCAACGGTATTAGGTTCCATTGCACGTATCAACTCCGAAAAAGGGAATTCAGATGAGGCCTTTCGTCTGTACGCTATGGCAAGTCAAGTATTAGAGAAGGAATCTGAAAGAGATAATAATTTGTATGCAACATTATTAAAAAACTTTGCTCAACACTGCTGTAAGATGGATGATTATAGCAAAGCTATTCAATATACTACCGAGGCATATCAAGTACTGGAAAAAGATTCTAAAAGGGACAATAACTTGTATGCAACTGTATTAGACGATCTTGCTCAATACAACTATAAAAGGGGGATATATATCGAAGCTGTCCATTATGCTACCGAGGCATGTCACATTATGGAAAATAATCCCGAAAGAGATGATACCTTATATGTGATGATGTTAAATGACTTAGCAACTTATAATGCTGAGTTAGGAAATTATGATGAGGCACTTCGTCTGGATACCGAGGCATATCAAATATTGGAAAGGACTTCCGACAAAGATAATTCTCTATATGCAATGATATTAAGCGACCTTGCACTAGACAATTTTCATACATATAAAAATTCTGAAGCTCGTAGATTGATTTGTAGGGCACTAGACATATGGTTAAATACTCCCGACAAATCCGAATCCCGATATGTAAAAGTATTATATAACATTGCTAAGTTTGAAATTCTTGATTTGTATTCCGATTCAAATAGCACCATGAGACCTCATGTTGAAAAATATTATTCAGCTTATCTTTTTGGCTCCCAAGCACGTCGATTATTAGAAGCAATGCCTCAAAAAGGCAATCCTGCTTATGCGACTGTATTATGTGATTTAGCATATTATAATTCATTATTAGGATATAATGATGAAGCTTTTCTTCTTGGAAGTGAGGCCCTCAGAATTCGACAAGGACTTGGTAAGAATCATCTAGATTATGCAACTTCATTATTTGAAATGGCCATTTTTTCTTATAATAATAGAGATATACCATCACTGAAAATGTATGCAGATTCTTGTTTTTATAGATATCGTCATTTCATTCACAATACTTTTATTGATTTAACAGAATATGAACGAAGCCAATTTTGGGAGAAGCATCAACTTCTGTTTCAAAAATGGATGCATAATTTTGCTTACAAATTCCCAATAGCAAAACTTTTGGATAATGGATATAATGCTTCTCTTTTAAGTAAAGGATTGTTGTTGAATCTATCTCGGAGCTTGTCAGAAATCATTCAAGACAGCGGTGATAAAGAAGTCCTCGCGCTGTATGAAGAACTGAAAAATAATCGCAAGACATTGCAGATGCTTTATGAGAAGCCAATCAGTGAAAGACACCTCAATACTGATTCCCTTGAAAATATAGCCAATCAACAGGAACGCGAGTTAATCAAGAAATCTAAGGTTTATGGAGATTATGTAAAGAATCTGGAAATACAATGGGATGATGTTCAACGTGCTCTTGGTACCAATGATGTCGCTATAGAGTTCGTCTCTTTTCCACTTAACGCAGATAGTACCATGTACATTGCATACGTGTTACAAAATGACATGAAACATCCTGAGCTTGTTCCGCTATTTGAAGAGAATCAACTCAAAAACATAATGAATGATTACGAACATACTGTTTATGAAGTATATGAACATAAGAGAGTAAGTGAGTTGGTGTGGCAACCATTATCAAAATATTTGAATGGGAAGTCAAATATTTATTTTGCCCCAAGTGGAGGACTATATAACATAGGTATAGAGAATATGCCCCATTGGAGAGAGGATAGTCTGATGTCTGATAAATGGAATTTATATAGACTGTCATCTACACGTGAATTAACAGTAATTAAAGATCAAACTATGATGAGACATGCATCTGTATATGGAGGCATTAATTACGATACAAATGTAGAGACGCTAGAGGCTAATAGTAGGAAATACTCTACTAAGCACAATACCGACAAGATTCCTTATAGTTTAATAGCCTCTCTAAGGACTAGAGGATTTATGGACGATTTACCCTATCTACCTGCCACTAAAGAGGAAGCAGAGAAGATTAACAAGTCCTTGGAACAGAACAAAATAGCAACGAAATTGACAATGGGAACAGAAGCTACTGAGAGCGATTTTAAAAATCTTTCAGGAAAGGATTTCAATTTGTTGCATGTTGCTTCCCATGGCTTTTATTGGACAGAACGGGAAGCAAAAAAATATGATTTGCCATTCCTAATGCTAGATAATAAAAGAACAATATATGTTGAAGACAAAGCATTATGCCGTTCGGGATTATTTTTAGCAGGAGCTAAAAATGTGCTCAGAGGAGATTCGCTTCCTGATGGCGTAGATGATGGTGTCTTGACGGCAAAGGAAATATCAGAGATGGATTTACGTAATATGGGCTTGGTTGTGTTATCTGCATGTCAGACAGGATTGGGTGAGATTATGGGCGATGGAATATTTGGCTTACAGCGAGGCTTCAAAAAAGCTGGTGCCAAGACAATCTTAATGAGTCTTTGGAAAGTAGATGACTTAGTAACACAAATGTT
>CACYCJ010000366.1 GCA_902772925.1 uncultured Lachnospiraceae bacterium | reverse complement strand
TTTACACATCCGCATATGAAATCACTTACGCAGTAGCTCGTTTTTCCGAGAACGGCAAGACCTGCCTCTCCCTCGGCATAGTTATAGTGACCAAATGCATTTCCAAGTTCTCTTATCTCTTTTTCCGAAAGATTATATACTTTAATTCCCATATGCTAAACCCCTCCGTTTTGTTCTTCAAAACCTGTTGCTTCTTTTTCGATAACTACCGCATTTCCGTTGGCGGTAACGCATATAACATAAGGCTCATATACAGTGACCGAACGATTAAATACATGAGAATGCTGCGGATCCATTGTAAGATAATCGAAGTCAACGCCTATAACGGCATTGCATCCCAGATTGTAAGCAGCTTCCTTTAACTCCTTGATAGCCTGTCTCCTTACCTTCACGAGTGCTCCGCAAAGGTTTGCTTCGAGTTTATTGTCACCCCAAAATGTATCGCGTGGGATGGTGACACAGTCATCACCCGATATATAGCCGGAATATCTGGTTATCTTATATCCGTCAAAATTGAAACCGGAGGTTATCAGCATTTCGGAAAGGGCCTTTTTCTTCCTTCGTTCCTCCATCTCAGCCTGCCTTCTGGCAATTTCTTCAGGTGGAAGCTGTGACTGGTATACCGGGTTAGGCTGACCATACGGGTTGTTCGGACCTGCCGGTCCCGGCTGCCCTCCACCCTGATTCAGTTTGAAAAGCTCACCCTGATATCGATTGAGTATTGTGGGAATGTCAGCATCATCAATTATCATTCCGGTGGATCCGGTTGTGTAATTGAAATTGTGAGACATTACGAACTGATTAAAGTGGTTGAGGTTAAAGTTGTATTTTTGACATAATTCCAATGTATTCATATTTATTCACCTTACATTAATACTATTATCTGTTATTCCTTAAAATGAAATTTGCCTCTTCATTATCCGGATCGATATCCAAAACGAGATTGGCGTACTTTTTGGCATTTCTCGGATCCATTCGGGCTTTCCTCAGCAAGACATCCACATCGGATCCTAACGAGATAGATGACTGTCTGTAGCCCATATCGTCCTGACCGATGGCATACCGTGAGTTGCAGTATTTGCATATCAGATATCCGTTGTTCTGGAAAAAATCTCCGCCCCCGCATTGGGTGCAATTTATCAATCTCATTTTGTATCTCCTTTCCGTGAAATGATACTCTCTAATTATAAACATACGGATGCTTAACATCAAGGTAAAATGTACTTTTGTCACCTGTATTATCATGTGATATAATGGCATAGTGTCTGCTGACCATTATCATATGTATCGCAATAATATGGGGCCTGGATAATACCCGGTATGTATTTCGCTACGGCGATTTTATAAGAAGTAGAATTCACAACAGTATACGAAAGGAAATCAAAAATGGACAAGATAATCAGTGGCATGGCAAGAGGAAATGAGATAAGATTCTTTGCTGCCGACACAAGAGAAATGGTTGAAAGATCCAGAGAGATCCATAATACAAGCCCGATATGCACGGCTGCACTGGGAAGGCTTCTGACAGCGGGTGCAATGATGGCTGCAATGATGAAAAATGACGGTGATGTCCTCACACTTACGATTGACGGTGACGGCCCCGCAAAGGGACTTATGGTAACGGCGGATGCTGCATTAAATGTTAAGGGTATAATCAAGAACCCCATGGTGATCCTTCCACCGAATGAGGCGGGACACCTTAATGTAGGCGGCGCTATCGGAAGAGGCACATTATCCGTTATCAGAGATGAGGGCATAGCACAGCCCTATGTGGGACGCACACAGCTTGTCTCCGGTGAGATCGCAGAGGATATCACTTACTACTATGCGGAAAGCGAACAAATACCCACATCCGTGGGGCTCGGAGTCCTTATGTCAAAGGATAACACCGTGAGAAGAGCAGGAGGCTTTATAATCCAGCTGCTTCCCTTCGCAAGCAATGAGACCATAAGCTTTCTTGAGGAAAGACTGGCTGCATTTTCTTCAGTTACTTCATTTCTGGATAAAGGTGCCGATATAGCTGATATGATAAAGACCCTCGTCGGAGACGACATGACCATAGAACAGACCCGCGAAACCCGGTACCAATGTAACTGCAGCCGGGAACGGGTAACAAAGGCCCTCATCAGCATCGGAAGAAAAGAACTCGATGAGATGATAAAGGATGGCGAAGCCGTCACGCTGAACTGCGAGTTCTGCGATTCACACTATACCTTCACCATCGACGAACTCAAAGAGATACGCAGCAAAATGTGACACGGGGAAGGGGAATGTGACAGTGTACCCGTCTCCGTGTCACATTTCCCTTCCCTCGGTCACAAAATCTTGTCTATCGAAGAAACAGTCTTGAAGCTACGATCAATCCCGAGTGCTTTGGACTGTTTCTTAATTTGCTTTTCGGAAAGCTTCGAGGTATTGACCAGGATTCCGTCCATGTTGCATCGGTATGCGATAAGGATGTCGTTTTCGACCGTATCACCTACCATGACGGTTTCACTTCTTTCAAGACCATTGTCGTTTAGAAGCGTTTCCAGGAAGACGGGGTCGGGTTTCATCCTGCCGTAATCCGAGGAGATGTAGATTTTGTCAAAGCGTTCCTCAAGCTCCATAAGGCGGATCTCCGGCCTTGTGAAGATTGCTTGAGCGTTGGAGAGAAGATATACTCCGCAGCCGTTTTTCCTGAGGCTGTCGAGGGTGTACAGAGTCTTGTCGTAGTTCCGGATATAGCGGCGGGAGAGGGTTCTGAAGGAGTTTGCCATAAATTCGCTCCAGACACTCATATCATCAGGTATCCGGATGCTTCGGGCCGTATCTTCCGATTTTTTCACGTTAAGCTTCGGAGCTTCTGTCAGGAGTCTCACAAAAACTTTCTCAAGCTTTATCTCGGGCCGGTCGGTGCCAAGCTCATTTTTTACCTTGAGCCTTTCTTCCTTATCCATTCTGAAAAATGCTTTTCTGAGCTCTTTCGGAGTATAGATTGCTCCGTAGCAGGCATAAAGATCAGAAAGCTTTCGCCAAAGGGAAAGCTTTCTTTCATCACTGTCTATATCAATTAATGTTCCGTAAAGATCAAAAATGTAATTCTTGTATTTCATATGTGTTAACCGCCTCAGCCGCAAGTCTGTCGGCCTCTTCATTTCCGTCGATCCCGGTATGTCCCTTTACCTTTACAAAATGCAGCTTAACCTTTTTCATAGCATCCTGCATGAAGCGGTGATAGGCTTCGGTTTCGGCTTTATTTCTTTTCCAGGTACCCAGTGCCCAGGCCTCTATTCCGGCATAGTCATAGTAGATAGTGAGATCATGCATTCCGAGTTCGACTGCTTTTTTTACGGCAGCCATTGAACCGGAGATTTCACCTGCGATATTACGCATCTCTGCAAGCTCCGGATCGTTCCCGGCTCCCTGCAATGTATATGAGTTTCCGTCGTGGATCAGAAATCCGCCGTAGCCGTAAACACCGGTATCGGCATTAAATGAACCGTCCACGAAAGCATAATCATTTCCGGGATTGCTTAGTTCCTGCCTGACAGCAAGCAGCTCGGATCTTTTCTGATCTCTTTCTGATTTCAGCTCTCCGTCGGTCATGTTCATGTACCGGCAGGCTTCTTCGATTGTGGAAAAGCTTTTGTAAACAGCACCGTTAAAGCCCTTTACATTTGCTTCACAGTCAGCCCAGGTCATATATATTCCGGGGGTAACCCCTTTTCTTACGGCGTAGTATTTTTTCTTGGCCAAATCATATTCCTTTCTACAGTTTCATGGTAAGAGAGATTCGTCCCTTCTTCTCATCCACTGACAGCACCTTCACATCAACGATGTCCCCTACGCTTACCACATCAAGGGGATGCTTTACGAACTTTTTGTCAGTAAGCTGTGAAATGTGCACCAGCCCGTCCTGGTGAACTCCTATATCCACAAATGCACCGAAGTCGATCACATTTCTGACTGTTCCGCGAAGGAGCATTCCTTCCTTAAGATCCTTCATCTCGAGAACATCGCTCTTAAGAACAACGGGAGGAAGATCCTCTCTGGGATCACGGCCGGGAGCATTTAACTCCTTTACTATATCTCTGAGAGTGGGCTCACCTATGCCAAGCTCTTTTGCGGTAGCAGCATAGTCCTTTATCTTGATGGCATTTGCACCCTGCTTCGCAAGGTCGTCCATCGATACATTACAAAGCTCAAGCAGTTTTGCGGCGGCCTCGTAGCTTTCGGGATGAACACCGGTGTTGTCGAGAGGGTTCTTGCCGTTTCTTATACGAAGGAAGCCGGCACACTGCTCGTAAGCCTTCGGTCCGAGCTTGGGAACCTTGAGAAGATCGGAGCGTTTTTTGAAGCTTCCGTTTTCCTCTCTGTAGGTTACGATATTTTTGGCAATGGTCTTGTTTATGCCGGAAATATAGAGCATAAGAGGCCATGATGCCGTATTAAGATCCACGCCCACGCTGTTTACGCAGTCCTCGACCACGCCTTCGAGAGCAGTAGAAAGCTTTTTCTGATTCATGTCATGCTGATACTGACCGACGCCTATGGACTTCGGATCTATCTTTACAAGCTCGGCAAGGGGATCCTGAACACGCCTTGCGATGGATGCTGCCGATCTCTGACCTACATCAAAATTCGGAAATTCCTCCGTTGCGAGAGGGCTTGCCGAATACACGGAAGCACCTGCCTCATTGGTTATTACATAGCTTACCTTTTCGGGGATTTCCTTAAGAAGCTCGGCTACGATTTTTTCCGACTCTCTTGATGCGGTTCCGTTTCCTATGGAGATCAGGTCTATTCCGTATTTCCTGATAAGTTGCTTTACCTTTTCTTTTGCCGCTCTTATCTTCAGATCGTTGGTGGGAGCAGTAGGGTAGATCACTGCGGTATCAAGCACCCTGCCGGTAGGATCCACGACTGCCAGCTTACAGCCTGTCCTGAACGCGGGGTCCCACCCGAGTACCGTATGTCCGGCCACGGGAGGTGCCATAAGCAGCTGAGTGAGGTTCTTTCCGAACACGGAGATAGCGCCGTCCTCGGCCGTTTCCGTGATGGATGAACGGATTTCCCTTTCAATGGACGGAGCGATAAGTCTGTCATATGCGTCCTTGATCGAAGCCTTGATAAAGCTTTCGGTTGTTTCATGCTCATTGGAAAGAAGATCGGCTTCAAGGTATCTTAGTATATCATCAACGGGAGCTTCCACCTTGACGGTGAGGAATTTTTCCTTTTCTCCTCTGTTAAGTGCAAGTATCTGATAGCCTGTAAGCTTTTTGACAGGCTGGTGAAAATCATAATAGTTCTCATATACCGACTGAGCCTCTGCATCCTTCGCGGAGGATGAGATGATACCGTATCTTATGGTGAGATTTCTGATGTTGGTACGGTAGGTCGCATTGTCGGAAATGCTTTCGGCTATGATATCCGAAGCACCTGCAAGGGCATCCTGTACGGTTTCCACGCCCTTCTCTTCCGAAATGTATTTTTCCGCCTCCTTTTCAAGGCTTTTCAAAGTGCCGAGCCGAATTGAAAGAGCAAGTCCTTCAAGCCCCTTTTCCTTAGCTATATCGGCTCTTGTCTTTTTCCTCTGCTTATAAGGACGATAAAGGTCCTCGAGAAGTACAAGTGTTTCGGCATCAAGAATGCTTTTTCTAAGCTCTTCCGTCATCTTGCCCTGTTCCTCGATGGAAGCGATTACGGTTTCTTTTCTGCTTTCGAGATTCCTCAGATATTCCAGTCTTTCACCGAGCTTTCTAAGCTGCTCATCATTTAATGTGCCTGTCTTTTCCTTTCTGTATCTTGCGATGAAGGGGATGGTATTTCCTTCATCAAGAAGTGCGATGGCAGCCTCTGTCTGCCACGCTTCGACTCCGAGTTCTTCTGCTATTTTCTTACTGATATCCATAAAAATGTCTCCTGGTTTTGTATTTCTGTGCCGAGTCACCATAGTTGTGATCATAGGTTACCCGCCGGCGGTATGCTAAACCGCCTTTTCAATAATAACCGTATTTTAAATTATTTCAACTGTTTTTTTGATACACGGTATGATACACGGGGACAGGTCCACTGTACTATAATGATACAGTGGACCTGTCCCCGTGTATTATCCGGAAATAGTATCCGAATAATCTTCGCGAACAATACTTCGAGCTGAATTTTACCACAAATCCGCCGAAACTTCAAAGCAAGAGCAATATGGCTAATATTTGGCTTAAAATAAGGCTTGACAGACCATTCGGGGGGTGGGTAGAATGGTGATGTTCAAAATGGTTACATAATACTATAACTGACAAATAGGAGGTATAAGAGATAATATGTGGAAGAA
>CACYCJ010000365.1 GCA_902772925.1 uncultured Lachnospiraceae bacterium | reverse complement strand
GGCAAAACATCGGCAAATGCATCTCTGTTATCCTCACTGATCTGAATATAATTATATTTCATACAAAAATCTCCTCAAGTAAAAAAACGACAATACCCTTGTTTTTGATTATACCATACACCCCTTTCAATAAAAACACCAAAAAAATGTGAAGCGTGTACACGCTTCACACTATTTTCTGACCTTCTTGGCTATGATTCCGCCTCCCTCCTGGATGAGCATGACCATGATGATAAGTATGGCCACGGTAGTCCAAAGAACATCCTTCTGATATCTGTAGTAACCGTATTGCAGAGATATCGCACCCAGGCCTCCGCCGCCTATAACTCCGGCCATTGCCGAATAGCCCAGTACGGTTGCGATATTGATTGCCGACCCGAGAAGCAGTGAGGGTGTTGCCTCGGGCAGGATAAAATGCGTTATCGTATATAACGGAGATGCTCCCATGGAGGTTGCGGCCTCAATGATACCGGGTGATACCTCGCTCAGCGATGATTCCACCATTCTTGCCACGATGGGTATTGCTCCGACAGTAAGCGGTACTATGGATGCCACCGTTCCGATTGATGAGCCGGTGATAAATCTGGTAAATGGAATAAGAAGAACCAAAAGAATCAAAAACGGAAGCGATCTTCCGATATTTACGATAATGCCGAGTACAAAGTTAACGGAAGGATTTGAAAGGAGCCTGCCCTTTGCCGTTGCATAAAGCATTATCCCGAGCGGAAGTCCTATTATATATGCAAAGACCGATGCAAAAAAGGTCATCTCAAGTGTCTCTATTATTCCCATTTTTATCGTTTCGATTATATAATCACTCATGCAAGCTTAACCTCCTGTACACTCAGTCCGCCGTCCTTGAAAAACCTGATAATGTTTTCCTGTTCTTCCTTTCCCTCCGGCAGTTCGATCACCATCTGACCGTAGCCTATTCCGCCTACACTTTTGGTATTGGCGCTTAAGATATTCACCTTACTTCCTGTTTTTTCCACAAGCTCCGCTATAAACGGTCTGCTTGCGGCAAGCCCGTCAAACACAAGTCTTATAAGCCTGCTGTCCTTACCCGAGGGATCAAACGGATTACCCGGAAATACCAGCTTCCTCGCAGCATCCGATTTGGGACTTCTGAATATTTCCTGTACCTCTCCTACCTCAGCAAGCTCACCTTTATCTATAATGGCAACGCGTTCGCAGATTTTTTCGACAACACTCATTTCATGAGTAATTATCACTATCGTAAGCTTTCTTGTCCGGTTGATTTCTTTTAAAAGATCCAGTATCTCTCCCGTCATCTTCGGGTCGAGAGCGCTTGTTGCTTCATCACAGAGCAATACCTTCGGGTCAGCCGAAAGAGCTCTTGCTATGGCAACCCTCTGTCTCTGACCTCCGGATAATCTGTTCGGATACTCATTTTTCTTATCCTCAAGACCTACTATCTTCAGCATCTCAAGGGCCTTTGCCTTCCTCTCCTGTCTCGGCACTCCCGCAATCCTGAGAGGCTGCATTACATTGCTGAGTACGGTCCTTTGCTGCAAAAGATTGAAGCTCTGAAATATCATGGCAATCTGGCGTCTTACCTTTCTGAGTTCACCCGGCTTAAGACTCGCCAGATTCTGTCCGAAAAAGCTGACCTTGCCCTCCGAAACCTCCTCCAGACGGTTAAGCGTCCTGACAAGAGTTGATTTTCCGGCGCCGCTCATTCCGATTATTCCGAAAATCTCTCCTTCATCTATACTGAGGCTCACATTACTTAGAGCCGAAAATTCCTTCCCGTCATTCGTATAATTCTTTGATACATTTTCAAGTTTAAAAACTTCAGCCATATATATCTACTCCTGAATTTTCTGTTTTATCTGTCAAATAAGCCTTTGCTCAGATATCTGTCCCCTCTGTCCGGGAAAACAACAACTATATTTCCGACATCTATTTTTTCGGCAAGCTTCAGCGAAGCCGCAAGAGCCGCGCCGGATGAGGAACCCGCGAGAATTCCTTCCTTTTCGGCAAGCAGACGGGACGCTTCAAACGCTTCATTATCCCTTACCTTTATCACCTTATCTATAAAGGATATGTCCATTGTATCCGCGATAAAATCATTCCCGATTCCTTCGATATCATAATCAAAATGTTCGCCGCCGCCTATTATCGAGCCGTAGGGATCCGCCAAAACGCCTTGTATTCTCGCATTTTTCTCCTTCAGATATCTCATGATACCCGAAAATGTGCCTCCGCTCCCCGCGCCTGCCACAAAATAATTAATCTTTCCGTCCATCTGTTTATAAATCTCCGGTCCGGTTGTTTCATAATGCGAAAGCGGATTAGCCTGATTATGGAACTGTCCGAGTGATATCGAGCCCGGTATTTTCGAAAGCAGCTCCTGCGCTTTTTTCTCCGCACCGAGCATTCCTTCTTCCCTGCTCGTATGGACTATCTCGGCTCCGAGAGCCACCATGATCTTCTGCTTCTCTATGGAAAACTTTTCGGGAACGGTAAATATTACCCTATATCCCTTATTAAGCGCAGCGATTGCTATACCTATTCCGGTATTACCTGCTGTTGCTTCAATTATCGTTCCGCCGGGTTTAAGTATTCCCCTTTCCTCAGCGTCCTTAAGCATATATACTCCGACACGATCCTTAACGCTCCCTGCCGGGTTCATCAGCTCAAGCTTTGCATATATACCGACATTTTCTTTGACACCCAGATGGTTTAATTTCAAAACGGGTGTCGATCCTATCATCTCCTGAACACTCATGAAAACATCCATGATATCAGTCCTCCTTTTTCGAACTTAAAATTGCCTGTTCAAGGTCTGCGATAAGATCATCCGCATCTTCAATCCCGACTGAAAAACGGATCAGTTCATCAACTATTCCGACTTCCCTTCTGATCTCGGCGGGTATCGCAGCGTGTGTCATGCTTGCAGGGTGACACACAAGAGACTCCACTCCGCCAAGGCTTTCAGCCAGTGTTATAAGCTTAAGATTTTTGAAAAACCTTTTATAATCATATTTTTCATCAAGCACAAAGGATATCATCGCTCCGGGTCCGTCGGCCTGCTTTCTTTGAACCTCGTAACCGGGGTCACTTTCAAGTCCGGGATAATAAACACGGCTTACATACTCACTATCCGATAACCACTTGGCAATCCTTGTCGCATTCTCCACATGGCGGTCCATCCGGACTCCCAGCGTCTTAATACCTCTTATAACGAGGAAGCTGTCCCAGGGTGAAAGTACTCCGCCTATCGCATTCTGCAGATAATACAGCCTGTCAGAAATCTCCTTGTCATTTAGCACCACAAAGCCTGAGATCGTATCGCTGTGTCCTCCGAGATACTTGGTCCCGCTGTGGATCACTATATCCGCACCGAGCGTAAGCGGTCTCTGCAGATACGGCGTGAGAAATGTGTTGTCGACGATAAGCAGCTTACCGTGCTTATGAGCGATCCTTGAAACCGCTTCGATATCCGTCACGGTAAGGAGCGGATTTGCGGGACTTTCCACATAAACCGCCTTTACATCATCTCCGATTGCCTCCTCAACCTTGGACAGATCAGATGTATCTACTATCGTATATGTGATCCCGAAATTATTAAAAACATTATCAAGGATCCTGAATGTGCCGCCGTAGATATTATCCGAAACAACCAGTCTGTCACCCGATTTAAACAGAGCTAACACCGTGGTTATGGCTGCAAGACCGGATGCAAAGGCGAGACCGTACCGGCCGTATTCAAGGTCTGCTACAAGCTTTTCTACAGCCGCTCTTGTAGGATTTCCGGTTCTGGAATATTCCCAGCCTCTTGTTTCACCGAGGCCGTCCTGCTTGTATGTTGAGGTCTGATATACCGGAACGCTGACTGCCCCGGTTGTCTCATCCCCGTCTATTCCTCCATGTATAAGTAATGAATTCAGTTTAATGCTCATTTCTTATGTCCTTCTTTCGTTTGTTTAATGATTGATGCTGATCGGACTCGAACCGATATCTTCAGTATATGAAACCTATGCCATTCCTGCGGCCACAGCACCAGCTTCATGCGCCTGATGGAAGCGTATGAAAAATTATAAAAGGGTAATTATCATACTGCTACTCGGAAAGGGCATCTCTCCATGTAGCAGGTTTAAACTGATCCTTAAGCGGAAGCAGTCTTGCATCAACATCAACTCCGAGTACGGAATTGAAATTATTTGTAGCCTGCATCTGAGCTCCGAAGCCTACTATGACGATAATCTGCTCATCCGTATAATATTTTCTGAGGCCGTCTAAAAGCTCATCCGATACCTTGGTCGGATCCTTTACTATCTGCTGTCCGAGCTTTTGAAGAAGAGCCTCATTTTCGGACACCTCAAAGCTTGCGGGGTCAAGTCCCAGCTCCTTAAGATCACTTATAAAAAAGAGTGAGCAAAGCTGGCATCCGTTTGTTGTCGAAACAGAATGTGCATATATTGTCGCAGCACGCTGTCCTACTACCTCTACAAGGCTTCCCCATGAATCGTACCAGCCCATAAACGCCCTATATGTTCCGTAATCCTGAAGCATTACCAGCTTCATATTTGTAACCTTTCCTGCTGCTTCAAGCTCCTCATATGCCTTTCTTGCTTCACCTGTCAGCTCTTCCGGCTGCTTTAAACTTACTCTTGCCATTTTTTTATTCCTTTCCGTTTATTTCATATCGTTATTTTTTACTATTATTTCTTTTCCGTTATTTTTTACTTCTATTTCTTTACTGTTATTTCTTTACTGTTATTTCTTTCTTTCATTATTGTTTAATCCCGTAATTTACAATGCAATCTTAAGTATCTCAACGATTGCCTTTTCGTCTAACGGTTCATAGTGGCCTACGGATCCGTTCCTTGTTGCCCGCTTTGCCATTATCTCAAAATCTCTGTCATCTATTCCGAGCTCGGAAAGTGTAGTCTTAATGCCCAGCTTTTTGAAAAAGTCCGAGAGCTTGTCGGCAAGTACATATGCTCTTTCCTTCTCGTTATAATCATACGGATCCGCTCCGAACACCCTGCTTGCGAGGAGTGCGGGTCTCCACGGCTTCTTTTCCGCCATATATCTTATCCATGCGGTAATTACTATTGCCATTCCTTCGCCGTGAGTAATGTTATACTGTGCCGAAAGTTCATGCTCTATTCTGTGTGAACCCCAGTCTGCCCTTCTGCCGGCATCCAGGAAATTGTTATGAGCCACACTTGCAAGCCATTGAACCTCTCCTCTTGCATTTATATTCCCGGGATCCTTAAGCAGCCTGTCCGCATTTACAAGAAGTGCCCTGACAGCGCCCTCTATAAGGTAATCCGTTGTATCCGAGTTTCTCTCGTCCGAAAAATATCTTTCTAATAAATGTGAAAGCACATCGGCTATTCCTACAAATGTCTGATAATCGGGAAGTCCTGCTGTAAACCTCGGATTCATTATCGCGAATTTCGGAATTATCCTGTCATCCTCAAAGCCCAGCTTCCACTCTCCGTTTGAGAGGATAGCCGCATTTGAGGTTTCCGAACCGCTTGATGCGGTAGTCGCTATTACGCCGATGGGAAGCACATTTTCGGGTGACACCCCTTTTTCAAAGAAGTCCCATACATCCCCGTCGTAGGGAATACCGAGCGCAACGGCCTTTGCAGTATCGATCGAGCTTCCGCCGCCTACCGCAAGGACAAAATCCACTTTGTCCCTTTTACCTTTTTCCACAAGCTCTCTGACAAGCTCTATCGAAGGATTGGGAACCACATTTCCGTTTTCCGAAAATGTGATTCCGAGTTCTTCTGCCGCTTCACTTATCACGGAATATATCCCCAGTGTCTTTATGAAATTGCCGCTATATACAAGCAGCAGGGACTTTACTCCGTAATCCCGAAGCAGGCCTTTAAGTTTATTTTCACTGTCTTCGCCGAATATGATCTTAGCCGGATTGTAATATTCAAAGCCTATCATATTTTTCTCCTTACCGGTTTCTATGGTCTTTTTGTCTTAGTTAAGGGGTACTACAGCGCCGTCGTAGGTATCCTTGATATACTTACTGATCTCTTCGCTCTGAAGAACCTCTACAAGTGTCTTAAGCGCTGCATCATTTGCCTTCGCGGGGGATGTTGCGATTATATTTCCATAAGTCTGTGCAGCAAGTCCGTCATTTGCCTCTACAGCGAGTGCCTGGCTAACATGAAGTCCGCCCTCGATTGCGTAGTTTCCGTTAATGACTGCAATATCAACATCGGGAAGCGCTGCTACAAGCTGCTCAGGTGCAAGCTCCTTGAATTCAATGTTCTTGGGATTATCTGTTATATCCTCTACTGTCGCATTTATTCCCGCATCATCCTTAAGTGTTATGATTCCTTCCTGTGCAAGGAGAAGAAGTGCTCTTGCTTCATTTGTCACATTGTTGGGTACTGCAACGATTGCTCCATCGGGAAGCTCTGCAAGATCCTTTGTCTTTCCTGCGTATACTCCGAAGGGTTCATAATGGATTGCTCCGATGGATACAAGATCCGAACCATTCTCTTCATTGAACTGCTCAAGGTAAGGTACATGCTGGAAGTAATTTGCATCAAGGCTTCCCTCAATAACTCCGGTATTCGGGGTAATTGAATCCTCAAGCTGAACTATCTCAAGTGTGATGCCTTTTTCCGCAAGAATGGGTTTTGCCTGCTCAAGGATTTCCGAATGAGGTGTGATATTTGCTCCAACCTTTATAACTGTATTAGCTGCAGCCTGTCCCTCACCGGACTCGGTAACATTAAGTGATCCTGAGGATGCTGCGCCTCCGCAGGCTGTAAGTGATAATGCAACTGTAAGAGCTGCTGCTGCGATAACTGTCTTAAGTGTCTTAAATGATTTAACTGTTTTAAAATTCTTTTTCATGATTCTTATCTCCTTTTATTCAGATATTTGTTAATTCAGATATTTGTTTTGTGGGGTTAATTCTTGATTTTTGTTTTATGGTATAAAACTTTCAGGTATAAACTATATAGGTACAAGTTTTAGGTATAAATTTTAGGTATAAGTTTTAGGTACAAATTTCAGGTATAAATTTTAGGTATAAAAAAATACCCGGTGACTATTTGGTCTCCCGGGCACAAGGCATTCTTTCAAATGGTGTTGATCATTCGATCAGCAACATCGCATCAG
>CACYCJ010000364.1 GCA_902772925.1 uncultured Lachnospiraceae bacterium | reverse complement strand
TATAACATATCTTGAGTCACAGAATCAGGATGTGAAATTCCTTCGTATAGATTCCGGCGTAAATGATGCGCTTCAGGGTGAAAAGCTCAGTGAAGAGGATGAAAAGAAATATTCCGACAGTCTGACTGAGTTATTCAAGAAGGCTCTCGATAAAGAGATAAAGATCAAGGTTGAAAACTTAAGTGACGAAAAGATTTCTTCAATGATCATTCAGGATGAGGATCAGCGCCGTATGTCTGAGATGATGAAGATTTACGGAATGGGCTCCGGCTTCGGATACGGACAGAATACCGAGACTCTTGTACTTAACTATAACAATTCGCTTGTAAAATATGTTCTGGACAATCCGGAGGGAGAAATGACTACTCCCATATGCTGTCAGCTCTATGATCTTGCTCTTATAGCAAATAAGCCGCTGTCAGCCGAGGCTCTTACGGGCTTCATAGCAAGAAGTAATGAGCTTCTTGAGAAATTAATCAAATAATGAGGTTTTTATATGCAGATCTACAACACATTATCAAGAAAAAAAGAAGAATTCGTTCCCATTAATCCCGGCAAGGTAGGTATATATGTTTGCGGTCCCACCGTTTACGGACTCATACATATAGGAAATGCTCGCCCGATGATCGTATTTGATACCCTTAGAAGATATTTCGAGTATAAGGGCTATGAGGTTAATTATGTTTCCAACTTCACTGATGTGGATGATAAGATCATAAATCGTGCCAATCAGGAGAATGTGGCTGCATCATACATTTCAGAAAAATACATTGAAGAATGTAAAAAGGATATGGAGGCTCTTAATGTTAAGCCGGCTACGGTCCATCCTCAGGCAACTCTGGAGATACCGGATATGATCGAGATGATTAAGGTTCTCATCGAAAAGGGTCATGCTTACGAGAAGAACGGTACGGTTTATTTCAGGACGAGAAGCTTCAAGGATTACGGTAAGCTCTCGCATAAAAACATAGATGAGCTTGAATCCGGACACAGGGATGAGGAGCATTCACTTAAGGTGAGCGGAGAGGACGAAAAGGAAGATTTTCTTGATTTTGTTCTTTGGAAGCCGAAGAAAGAAGGAGAGCCTTACTGGGAGTCACCCTGGGGCGACGGAAGACCGGGATGGCATCTCGAGTGTTCGGTAATGTCAAAGAAATACATAGGCGGTACCATTGATATCCATGCAGGCGGAGAGGACCTTATATTCCCTCATCACGAAAATGAGATCGCACAGAGCGAGGCTGCAAATGATACTACCTTTGCCAGATACTGGATGCATAACGGCTTCCTTAAGATCAATAATGAAAAAATGTCGAAATCTCTCGGCAATTTCAAGACCGTAAGGGATATAACCGCACAGTATGATCCTCAGATAATCAGATTCTTTATGCTTCAGGCTCAGTACAGGGGACCTCTTAACTTTTCGGATGAACCCATAGAGTCTGCGAAAAACGGTCTGGAAAGGATCCTTACCGCGGCGGAAAAGCTCAGAGATATCATTGCGAAGGATAATCCGGATAGTGACAAGGATACGGAGTTTATAGCCGAGCTTCCCAAATTTACGGAAAAATTCGAGGCTGCAATGGATGATGATCTGAATACAGCTGATGCAATTACAGCGATTTTCGATCTTGTCAGATATGTAAATACCACATGCAACGAAGACAGCTCTAAGAGCTCGGCAGCTGCCGCATATGAGCTTTTGGAGAAGCTTACGGGAGTGCTGGGAATAAAGATAGATAAGGCCGAGGATTCGCTTGACAGCGAGGTTGAGGCTCTTATAGAGGAAAGACAGGCTGCAAGAAAGGCAAAGGATTTTGCAAAGGCAGATGAGATAAGAGATAAGCTTCTTTCAATGGGAATAGAGCTTAAGGATACCAGAGAGGGAGTTAAGTGGAAGAGAATCTGAAGTACTATCAATATTCATCACTGGCTCTCGCATATATAGGTGACAGCATACTTGATCTTATGGTTAAGGATCATTATGTCAAAGAAAAGGATCTTCCTGTTGAAAAATATCACAGGCTGGTCTCCGATAAAGTAAATGCCAGGACACAGGCTGCATATATCGACAGCATATCGGAATCCTTGTCGGAAGACGAGTCCGATATCTACAGGAGGGGAAGAAATTCCTCACCTCATACAAAGGCGAAAAATGCGTCTATGACGGAGTACAAAAAGGCAACCGGCTTTGAAGCTGTTCTGGGGTATCTTTATCTTACAAAGGATGATGAAAGACTTCGTGAACTGGTGGACGGACTTCTTGAGTTTCACGCTCCGGAAAAATGATACCGGATGTATAATGCTGTATCGGTATGTGGTGATGCATGAGCTGTATCGGTATGTATTGAAATAATCAAGTATAGAAATGGAATTGGTGACAGGATGAAAGATAAAAACCTTTCGGAAAATACTAAAGCTAAGGATGAAGCGTCAGAATCCGTTATAGAAGGAAGGAATGCCGTTACGGAAGCATTCAGATCCGGAAAGACGGTTGATAAGCTGTTTTTGCAGGACGGCGTCAGAGATTCGGGGGTTTCAAGCATAGTGCGGTACGCAAAAAAGCAGGATACCGTGATAAGCTACGTATCAAAAAAGCTTCTTGATGAAATGTCAGAAACCGGAAAGCATCAGGGCGTTATCGCAAGGGTTTCCGCATACGAATATTCTACTCTTGAGGATATTTTTGAACTTGCCGAAAAGAAGAATGAAAAGCCCTTTGTTTTCCTTTTGGATGAGATAGTAGACCCTCATAATCTGGGGGCTATCATAAGAACCGCGGATGTGTGCGGAGCTCACGGAGTGATAATACCGAAAAACAGGGCTTCGGGCCTTACCCCCACTGCTGTAAAGGCTTCAGCAGGGGCAGTTAATTATGTTCCCGTTGTAAAGGTGACAAACTTAAATAAAACCATTGAAGAGCTTAAGAAAAAGGGAATGTGGTTTGCCTGCGCGGATATGAAGGGTACGGTCATGTATGACTGCGATCTTACCGGTTCCATCGGCCTTGTGATAGGAAATGAAGGAAGCGGTGTATCAAGACTTGTGAAGGATAATTGTGATTATATTGTTTCCATTCCCGTAAAAGGGAATGTTGATTCACTGAATGCATCGGTGGCTGCCGGTGTTCTCGCGTATGAAATTGTAAGGCAGAGAATGCTTTCGAAATAGGAGATGGCAATGACATCGAATGAAGAAGATATCATTTTTATAAAAAGCATCCGCGCAGGGGATAAGGAGGCAGGTGAAAAGCTGGCTGTAAAATATTCTCCGATGATAAAGAAGGAATGCAGGTTTCTTTATATTGTGGGTGCCGAAATGGACGATCTGATGCAGGAGGGTTATATCAGCCTCATTAAAGCCATTTATGAATATGATACCGAAAGCACGGTGAGCTTTTTTACTTATGCGACAAAATGTGTCAAAAACGGGCTTCGTACTGCCGTAACAAGATCCAATCGTCAGAAGAACATTCCGCTTAATTTTTATATATCAATATATTCGGATGAAGAAGACGATGAATATAAGGCGAGTGTTATAGATTCGCTTTCAATCAGTGACAGTAAGAATCCGGAAACTCAGATAATCAATGAGGAAAAATTTGATGAGTTGATGGGAGTTATAAATCACTCCTTAAGCCCCATGGAAAGAAGGGTTGCTACGCTTTTCCTTCAGGGCTATTCCTATTCCGATATAGGGGAAAAACTGGATAAGAATGAGCAGTCAGTGACAAATGCATTGACCAGGATCAGAAAAAAATTAAAAGCTCTCGGAAATTA
Organism: uncultured Lachnospiraceae bacterium; assembly: GCA_902772925.1. Lineage (GTDB taxonomy): Bacteria > Bacillota > Clostridia > Lachnospirales > Lachnospiraceae > Eubacterium_Q. The sequence goes on along the minus strand of CACYCJ010000364.1, from coordinate 22,757 downwards.
ACCGAGAGCTTTCGAATAGCTACTAACGGGAATCGGACCCGTGACCTCATCACTACCAATGATGCGCTCTACCGACTGAGCTATAGTAGCACACTCAATGAATGATAATAAAAAAATAAATGATTGTCAAGCTAATTTTATATGTTATAATAAGCCGCAGTCAGTGTTCTTTAAGAAATTAAAGGAGGAATAGGCATAATGACTGATCGTTATACGATAAAAAAAATAGCTGCATTATTTACTGTTATCGCATTTTTAATAGTATTTGCAGGGGTTAAAGGGCCGGCTCTCCAGGCTGCAGACGCAAATGTCATGATAGCCAGCTCGACCACCCAATATAATGAGGGGGATACCATTCAGATCGTTGTAAGCGTAACGGGAGAAAAGGTATCGACTTACTCCATAACCCTTTCGTACTCTTCGGATAAGCTGGAGTATACGGGTGGTTCTTCAAATGTCACCGGAGGGGGCGGCTCTCTTACCATAACCGGTACGGGACAGGGACACAGCTCCATCTCCTTTAAGGCGATAAGTACGGGTACGGGAACCGTTTATGCAGCTACTACCGCTTATGACAGCGCCGGAAAGACATTATCGACAAATGAGGCATCGGCCGGCTTTAATATAACCAAGGCGGATGAGACTACCACCGAAGAGACGACATCGGAAGAAACTACGGAAACCACGACCGAAGAAACGACCGAAGAAAAAACGGAGGAAAAGACCGAGGATACTACGGAGGAGACTACTGCCGGGGAGGATACTCAGGATACGACTGAGGCAAAATCCACAGAGAGCGGACAGAATCCTGCTTCCGGTAATGCAAGGATTTATGCTTCAGACGGAAGGATTTTGATAGATCTTCCCGCAAGGTCGATAGCACTTTCCGATGTTCCCGATAATATGGCTGTTCCCTCGGGATATGAAAAGGCCATTCTCGAAGCAGACGGCGTTAAGGTTAATGCCTTTATGAATTCGAGTGATAAGAACTTCTTTATCATTTACGCCGATCGTGAAGGAAAGGGCGGTAATTTCAGCTTATGCTGCTTTGATAAATCAGACGGTTCGGTTCAAAGATACTTCCCCGCTGCTCCCGCACCTGCTGCGGAGCCCGAAAAGGAGGAATCGGAGAAACCTAAATTCTATACCAATATAGGCTTTATCATAGGGGTGATCTTCTTTATTATAGGACTTATATTCCTCATCGTTTCATTTGTAAGAAACAGAGGCGGGGATGACGACGACTATTATGATGACTACGACGACAGAGATTTTCCTCGTGAAGACAGGCGCCGCGACGATTATGCTGAGGAAGACAGGCGCCGCGACGGTTATGCTGAGGACGACAGACGCCGCGACGATTATGCTGAAGATGATAGACGCCGTGACGATTATGCAGAAGACGACAGACGCCGCGACGATTATGCTGAGGAAGACAGACGCCGTGACGATAATTACGAAGAGGACAGGACTCCGCAGGGCCGGTTAAGAGAAGCTGACAGAGATGACTATCCGTCTGAGGAAAGAAATGCAGCTGATAAGCTGAAAGAGATGACGATGGATGACGAGACTGATCAGGACGAAGTTGATGAGCCGGCTGAAGGCGATGAGGCTGATCGGGATGAAAGCGAAGAAGCAGATCGTTATGATGGTGAGCCTGATCACTATGATGAACAGGACTATGATGATGACGAGTCGGACGAGCCGGACAAAGTTGATGAGCCGGCTGATGCGTCTGATAAGACTGCCAAGCCCAAGGTGCTTGCTTCGGAGGTTAATCCCGATACAGGCGAATTCATTATGGAGGAAGCACTTCTGAATAACAGACACATTAATGTTCCTCCCATCAAGGAGAGTCCTGATGATAAGATAAAGAAGGCTATGGCCGAGCGCCCCTTCGGTATTGATTCCGCATTTGATGTGGTAGCGGAAAATCTGGTAAAAAAGACAGATGAAGAGATAGCAAGAGATAACGGAATAATCCTTCCCGGAAAACACAGGGATTATGATGAGGATGAGTAGGAGTTAAGAAAAATGGAAGCAGAAACAACAAGAAGTAAAAATTTTATCGAACAGATCATTGATAAGGACCTTGAGGAAGGTAAATATGCGAAGATAGTGACCAGGTTCCCGCCTGAGCCCAACGGATATCTTCACATAGGACATGCTAAATCCATTCTTCTTAATTATGGTCTTGCTGAGAATTACAAAGGAGAATTCCATCTCAGATTTGATGATACGAATCCCACGAAGGAAAAAGAGGAATATGTAAATGCCATCATTGATGATGTGAAATGGCTCGGAGCCGACTACGGCGGAGAGGTTCTTTTTGCGTCTGATTATTTTGAAAAAATGTATGAGGCAGCCGTATTTCTCATTAAGAAGGGCAAGGCGTTTGTCTGCGATCTTACTCCCGATGAGATAAGACAGTACAGAGGTACGCTCACCGAGCCCGGAAAGAACAGTCCTTACAGGGACAGATCTGTAGAAGAAAACCTTCAGCTCTTTGAAGAGATGAAGGAAGGAAAATATGCTGACGGAGAAAAGGTCCTTCGTGCAAAGATTGATATGGCTTCTCCGAATATCAATATGAGAGATCCCATCATTTACCGTATAGCAAGGATGACACATCATAACACCGGAGATAAATGGTGCATTTATCCGATGTATGATTTTGCTCATCCCATCGAGGATGCCATTGAGGGCGTGACACATTCCATCTGTACTCTGGAATTTGAGGATCACAGACCTCTTTATGACTGGGTTGTAAGGGAGCTTGAGTACGAGCATCCCCCGAAGCAGATAGAGTTTGCCAAGCTTTATCTTACAAATGTGGTAACAGGTAAGAGATACATTAAAAAGCTTGTTGACGACGGTATAGTTGACGGCTGGGACGATCCCAGGCTTGTAACCTTAAGTGCTCTCAGAAGAAGGGGCTTTACGGCTGATTCAATAAAGACCTTTATGGAGCTTTCCGGTGTTACAAAGGCACAGGGTTCATCCGAATATGCAATGCTTGAATATTGCGTAAGAGAGGATCTTAAGCCTAAGGCCACGAGAGTTATGGGCGTACTGGATCCTATAAAGCTCGTAATCGATAACTATCCCGAGGATATGACCGAGGAGTTTGAAATCGAGAATAATGTGGATGACGAAAATGCCGGAACTAGAAAGGTCACATTTTCAAAAGAGCTTTATATAGAGAGGGATGATTTCATGGAGAATCCTCCCAAGAAGTATTTCAGGCTTTTCCCCGGTAATGAGGTAAGGCTTAAGGGAGCATACTTTGTAAAATGTACCGGCGTGGATAAGGATGAAAACGGCGAGATAACAGCTATTCATGCAACCTATGATCCCGAAACCCGTTCGGGCAACGGCTTCGAAGGAAGAAAGGTTAAGGGAACCATTCACTGGGTAAATGCGTCTGATTGTATAACGGCAGAGGCAAGGCTGTATGAGAATATTGTCGATGAGGAAAAGGGCAAGCTGAATGAAGACGGTAGCCTTAACCTTAATCCCAATTCACTTACGGTGCTTACAAATGTTAAGCTTGAAAGATATCTTGAAGATGCAAAGCGCGGCGATACATTCCAGTTTATAAGAAACGGATATTTCTGCGTCGATGCAAAGGATACTACCGATGATAAGCTGGTGTTTAACAGAGTTGTCGGACTGAAGAGTTCATACAAGCCGACTGCGGGAATTATCAATGAGTGAGAGATTTGAAATTAAGGTAAAGGATTTTGATCTTGCCGAAACCCTCGAATGCGGGCAGTGCTTTAACTTTAAAAAAGCGGATGATGATTTTTATAATGTGACTGCATTCGGGAGAGTGCTCCATGTGGGACAGAAGGAGGATAACCTCATATTCGATGATACCACAGAGGAAGAGTATAAGTCTGTATGGGAGGATTATTTCGATCTTGCCGCCGACTACGGAATGATCAAGGAAATCATTAAGGAAAATTCTCCCGAGCTTTCCGATATTATCGAAAAGAATCCCGGAATCAGGATAATGAAGCAGGATTTTTTTGAGACGCTCATTTCGTTTATCATTTCCCAAAATAAGCAGATACCTCAGATTAAGCAGGTTATCGGAATGCTTTCCGAAAGCTATGGAGAGAGGTATAAGGACAGCTTTCTTTTTCCGACGCCGGAGAGCCTTTTGGCGGCGGGAGAGGACGGGATCAGGAAATGTAAGGCCGGTTTTCGGGCTCCTTACATAACGGATGCCGTCACAAAATATATAAACGGCGAGATATCGGAGAAAATCCTGTCGGGGCTTGATACCGACTCGGCTCGTGAAAAGCTGATGACGATTAAGGGTGTAGGGCCCAAGGTGGCAAACTGCGTTCTGCTTTATTCCCTTCACAGGATAGAAAGCTTTCCTGTTGATGTCTGGATGAAGCGGATAATGGAAGAATTATACTTTCATAAGGATACCGATAAAAAGGTTATCGAGAGCTTTGCTGCAGAAAAATTCGGGCGGTATTCCGGAATAGCACAGCAGTATCTCTTTATATATGCAAAAGAAAAGTAACAGGAGTAGAGTGAAATGAAAAGACTGGTATTAACATTATTACTTGCGGTTCTTGCGGTGTTTACCTTCGGGTGCGCCGGAAAGGAGAAGGTGACTGTCAGAGTTGGTTCACTGAAAGGACCTACAACAATGGGACTTGTAAATCTGATGAACGCTTCGGAGGAAGGTGATACCGGGCTTCAATATGTTTTTACCATGGCGGCTGATCCTTCCGAGATTACCGCAAAGGTAGTGTCAGGTGATCTTGATATTGCACTTATACCTGCTAATGCAGCCTCTGTTTTATATAATAAAACAAACGGCGAAGTTTCTGTTATAGCGGTTAACACTCTCGGGGTTCTGGACTGTGTGACCGGAGATGAAGGTGTGAAGAGCTTTAAGGATCTTGACGGAAAGACGATTCTTTCGACAGGTCAGGGCGCTACTCCCGAGTATGCGATAAATTATCTTAAGGAAGCATACGGAACTACGGATTTAAAGGTACAGTATCTTTCCGAAGCAACGGAGGTTGCTGCAAGGCTTGCCGAGGATCCTACGCTTACGGCAATTCTCCCTGAGCCCTTTGCAACGGCAGTGACTCTTAAAAATGAGAATTTAAGCATTGCATTTTCTCTTACTGATGAATGGAACGGTACCGGTGCCGATTCCAAGCTTATAACGGGAGTTACCATTGTAAGAAATGAGTTCTTAAGAAATAATAAAGCGGCTGTAGATGAATTTCTCGAGGATGCAAACAGATCCGTTGAAGAAGCAGGTGAAGATGTAAGCGGTACTGCAAGTCTTATCGTAAAATACGGAATACTCGAAAACGAGAAGCCGGCAGAGCTTGCGCTTCCCAGATGCAATATTGTCTGCATTACGGGTGATGAAATGAAGGGCAGCCTCAGCGGTTATCTTCAGACTCTTTATGATGCGGCAGCTGAGTCTGTCGGAGGAAAGCTTCCCGGGGATGATTTTTATTATATACCGTAGGTTAAGATGAATTCATGAAAAAAAAGCTTATCATTCTTGCCATCTGGATATTTTTATGGGAATTGGCGGCACTTATCATAAATAATGCCATTCTTTTTGCGGGACCGGTCGATACGATAAGAGCGCTTTTCGATCTTCTCGCGAGGGGTGAGTTTTATGTGTCGCTTCTGAACTCGGTGATGAATATCCTGCTCGGTATTCTGGCAGGACTTTTAACGGGAACTATTTTTGCGGCAGCAGGTAAACGCTTCAAGACCTTTGATGAGTTCTTCGGTCCGTTTATCAGGCTTCTCAGGACAGTTCCCGTTGTATGCTTTATTGTCATTTTTCTAATCTGGTTCGGAGCCGGGAGAATATCATTTTTCATAGTTTTTACCGTGACGCTTCCTTTGGTTTATATCAATATATCTTCGGCAATCAAGGCGGTTGACGGACGGCTGCTTGAAATGTCTGATGTATTTGAAATGAAGCTTTCGAAAAAACTGAAATATGTTTATTATCCGCAGATGTACCAAAGTGTCAGGGCCACTCTTAAGCTGATTGCCGGAGTGGGCTTTAAGAGCGGGGCGGCTGCAGAGGTTATAGGTCAGAGCATGCATTCTATCGGAAACGGAATATACAGAGCGAAGATAAATCTTGAAACGCCTACGCTTTTCGCGTGGACTGCCGTTATACTTTTAGTTTCGTTTCTGCTCGAAAAGGTGTTTATATTTGCGGCGGGAAAGCTGCTTCCGGGAGATAAGAATTGATAAAAGCGACAGGACTTACAAAAATATATGACGGGAAAAAAATCATAGACGGTTTTTCCCGGGAATTTCAAAATGGAAAATGCTATGCGATAACAGGTCCTTCCGGCTGCGGAAAGACCACTCTGCTCAATATGCTTCTCAGGCTGGTGAAGCCCGATGAGGGCGAAGTTACATTTGAAGCAGAGCCGCATTTCGGAGTGCTGTTTCAGGAGGACAGACTGATAGAAAGCTTGTCTTCGGTTCGTAATGTCGGTATAGTGGCTGAGAATCCGGATGAAGAAAAGATACGCCGGGAAATGTCAAGGCTTTTGCCGGAGGATTCTCTTTCAAAGCCCGTAAAGGAGCTTTCGGGAGGAATGAAAAGGAGAGCGGCGTTAGTCAGAGCATTTTCGCACGGGGATATCATTATCCTTGATGAGCCTTTTTCGGAGCTTGATGAAGAAAATATCCGAATTGTTTCCGGGTACATAAAAGAAAGGTCGAAGGGTAAAACGGTCATAATAGCCGAACATGAATATGAGTATCTGGATTTTTGTGAAAATATAGTATTATGACATGACCAATTTGATAATTAACCGCCGCACACTCGTGACTTTAGATGTGTGAGGTTTCAAGGCCAGACAGGCAGGAATGAGAGGAGAAATACTTTGATTACAAATGATGAAGGCATAGTAAGCTTTAAGCACAAGATAATAGAAGAGGTGGCAAGGCTTGCCTGGAACGGACAGCTGGAGGAGGATTATTTTGAAAAGCTCGTATATCAGCTTATTCCCGGTCCCAAGGCAACCTACAGGTGCTGTATCTATAAGGAGAGAGAGCTTGTAAGACAGAGGATCAAGCTTTCGCTCGGAAAAAATCCGTCTCCCGAATCAACCTCGGAAAATGTTATACAGGTTCTTGAACCTGCCTGTGATGAATGTCCGATTGCCGCTTATGTTGTTACGGATAACTGTCGTCTCTGTATGGGTAAGGCATGCATAAATTCCTGTCCCTTCGGAGCAATTTCCGTAGGACACAACAGGACATATATAGATCCGGCAAAGTGTAAGGAGTGCGGAAAATGTGCCGCGGCCTGTCCTTATAATGCCATAGCACATCTTGAAAGGCCCTGCAAAAAGGCATGTCCTACAGGCGCCATAACCTACAATGAATACGGTGTATGTGTGATCGATGAAAACAAATGTGTTCAGTGCGGACACTGCATTCATTCGTGTCCCTTCGGAGCAATCTCCTCCAAAATATATGTGACGGATGTTGTTAAGGAAATAATGGCCGGCAAGAAGGTTATCGCCATGTGCGCACCCTCAATCGAAGGACAGTTCGGTGCGGACATTTCCATGGCTTCCATCAAAAAAGCTCTCATGAAAATCGGTTTCTTTGACATGGTAGAGGTCGGACTCGGCGGAGATATGACGGCTGCTTACGAATCGGAGGAATGGGAGGAGGCTCTTAAGGAGGGCAGGAAGATGACAACATCCTGCTGCGCCGCATTTATCAATATGATGAGAAAGCAGTTTCCCGAGCAGTTTGAGAATAATATGTCATCAACCGTTTCGCCCATGTGCGCTATCTCAAGATATCTTAAGACAATGTATCCCGGCTGCGTTACAGTATTTATCGGCCCCTGCGTTGCGAAAAAGTCGGAGGCACAGGATGAAAGCATACCGGATAATGCCGATTATGTGCTTACCTACGGTGAATTCCGTGCACTGCTCAGGTCTAAGGATGTTAATCTTGAAAAGGTTGATGATAATTATCAGGAAGCATCGGTCTGGGGCAAGAGATTTGCCACAAGCGGCGGAGTTGCTAATGCTGTTATTGAATGTATGCAGGAGAGAGGCGTCGATACAAGCGACATTACTCTCAGAAAATGTGCCGGCGGCCAGGAGTGTAAGGTTGCGCTTTCTCTGCTTAAGGCCGGAAGGCTTCCCGAGGATTTCATCGAGGGGATGATGTGTCCGGGCGGCTGTGTCGGCGGACCTTCCAAGCATAAGGCAGAGACGGAGATAATAAAGGCAAGAGAAATGCTTCTCGGTAATGCCGATGACAGAAAGGTTCTGGATAATCTCGAAAACTATCCTATGGATAAGTTTTCAATGTACCGTGACGGGCATATGGAAGAGTGATAAGACGCATTATCGTATGAACTTCTCTGAACTTATGATAAATTTTTGCATTTTATAAAATTTATACTTGAATTTTTTTGATAAATCGCTATAATAGCAATTATGTTAGCACTCAATCCTTGTGAGTGCTAAAAATAAGAAGGCCTAATAGGTTAAGATTGGAGGAATCAATAATGAACATTAAACCACTTGGTGACAGAGTTGTACTTAAAGCAGCTAAGACTGAAGAAACAACTAAATCAGGTATCATTCTCACAAGCAGCTCACAGGAGAAGCCTGTATATTCCGAGATAGTTGCCGTAGGACCCGGAAAGGTTGATGAAGATGGCAAGAAGGTACCTATGAATGTGGAAGTAGGTCAGAAGGTTATCTATTCAAAGTATTCCGGAACGGATGTTAAGCTCGAGGATGAAGAATATACAATAGTTCGTCAGGATGACATACTTGCAGTAGTTGAATAATAGAGTTTTTTAGGAGGCAAATAAAAATGGCAAAGGAAATTAAATACGGAGCTGAGGCAAGAAAGGCTCTTGAGTCAGGCGTTAATCAGCTTGCTGATACAGTAAGAGTAACACTCGGACCTAAAGGAAGAAATGTAGTTCTTGATAAGTCTTACGGAACACCCCTCATTACAAACGACGGTGTTACTATAGCAAAGGAAATCACACTTGAGGACGCATTTGAAAATATGGGCGCTCAGGTTGTTAAGGAAGTTGCTACAAAGACCAATGATGTTGCCGGTGACGGTACCACAACAGCTACAGTTCTTGCACAGGCTATGATAAATGCAGGAATGAAGAACCTTGCTGCAGGCGCAAATCCCATCGTTCTCAGAAAGGGTATGAAGAAGGCAACAGATAAGGCTGTTGAGTCTATCAGCGCTATGAGCAGAATGGTTGAGGGCAAGGATCAGATCGCTAAGGTTGCTGCAATCTCTGCAGGAGATGATGAGGTCGGACAGCTTGTTGCTGACGCTATGGAAAAGGTTTCAAAGGACGGCGTTATTACCGTTGAGGAATCTAAGACAATGCAGACAGAGCTTGACCTTGTTGAAGGTATGCAGTTCGACAGAGGCTATGTATCTGCTTATATGTCAACAGATATGGAGAAGATGGTTGCTGAGCTTTCAGATCCTTATGTTCTCATTACAGACAAGAAAATCTCAAATATTCAGGATATACTTCCTCTTCTTGAGCAGATCGTTCAGTCAGGTAAGAGCCTTCTTATAATCGCTGAGGATGTTGAGGGTGAGGCACTTACAACACTTATCGTTAATAAGCTCAGAGGAACATTCTCGGTTGTAGCTGTTAAGGCTCCCGGATATGGTGACAGAAGAAAGGATATGCTTCAGGATATCGCAATCCTTACAGGCGGTACAGTTATTTCTTCAGAGCTCGGTTATGAGCTTAAGGATACCGATATGTCCCTGCTTGGTCGTTGTAAGTCAGTTAAGGTTACAAAGGATAATACAACAATCGTTGACGGACTCGGCGACAAGGATGCTATCGCAGAGAGAGTCTCGGTTATCAAGTCACAGATTGAGACAACAACCTCTGATTTCGATAAAGAAAAGCTTCAGGAAAGACTTGCCAAGATGGCAGGCGGCGTTGCAGTTATCCGCGTAGGTGCGGCAACCGAGACCGAGATGAAGGAAGCTAAGCTTCGTCTTGAGGATGCTCTTAATGCAACTCGTGCAGCAGTTGAAGAAGGAATCATTTCCGGTGGTGGAGCAGCTTATGTTCACGCTATCAAGGATGTTACCGCTCTTGCAGCAACACTTGACGGAGATGAGAAGACAGGTGCAATGATCATCACAAAAGCACTTGAAGCTCCCCTTTATTACATTGTTGAGAATGCAGGTCTTGAAGGCTCTGTAGTTGTTAACAAGGTATTTGAAGCAGATGATTCAATCGGCTTCAATGCATATACCGAAGAGTATGTAAATATGATCGAAACAGGTATCATCGATCCCGTAAAGGTTACAAGAACAGCTCTTCAGAATGCAACCTCTATCGCTTCAACACTCCTTACAACAGAGTCAGTTGTTGCCGATATCAAGGAAGATACACCTGCTATGCCTGCAGGCGCTCAGGGAATGGGTGGAATGTACTAAAAAACGGTTAAGTAGTGTTTTTGAAGGCATATATTGATATTAAGACAAAAACCTCTGACGGATTTCAAAGTAAAATCCGTCAGGGGTATTTTTTTAATAGGAAAACTATGAAGATGGCAGAGGAGCTTCATGCCATCTTTTTTTCACAATATTAGTCCAAGAATGTATTGAAAATGTTGCGCGAATTCATTATACTTGACTTCGTATGTGAATTGTTTTGTCGCATTATTAAGGAGAGAACGATGACTCGAAGATCAGATAATAAAGGCAGTGTGTTCGGCACTGTCGTTATAGTTATATGTGCACTTATGGTTCTGGCTTGCGGCGTTTATATAGGAATCGGTCTGTACAAAGAGCATCAGCTTGAGAAGAAGAAGGCACAGCTCAGAGCAAATGCAACCACAACGCAGACTGAAATGTTTGTATGGGAGTCGCCTACGGATGCATCGACAGAAGAGGATACTACAGAAAGCAATATGCCCATTTCGGCATCTATGAAAAAGGGCCCTTATGCCAAGGAAAACTATGAGCTTGTTCTTCCGAAGAAGAATATGTCTACCGTAGAATATTCCGCCGCTCAGATAGTCAGTGAAGATTATATAAATACCATTCTTGCAAAATATGATTCAACTGAAGAAGCATATGAGAAGGAGCTGAATGATCTGCTTGATTATTCGGTTTATCTTAATACGTCTCCGAAAGCAATCGATCCCGTTAAGGATGGCGACAAGGATGCGGAAACCTATCGTAAGCTATACAGCACAAATATGGTCCTTATAGATGTTGATAATCATACTATTGTTGCAGAAAGACAGGCGGATGAAAGGATAAGTCCCGCGTCAATGTCAAAGATCCTTACGGTTCTTGTGGCTTCGGATTATATCAAGAGTCTGTCCGATTCACAGATGATCAGTCAGGATATCATTGACTACGCCATAAAAAAAGGCTGCAGCAGAGTGGGGTATCAGAACGGCGATTATACAACCGTACAGGATCTTATGTACGGCACCATAGTATGTTCGGGCGCCGATGCGGCGATGGGCCTTGCCGAATATATCGCCGGTGATCAGGATACCTTTGCTGCACTTATGAATGAAAAATGTGTCGAACTCGGTATTGATGAAACAGCACATTTTACCAATGCCGTAGGCTTATATGATGACGATTTAAGGTGTACGGTAAAGGATATAGCGGTGATCCTCGATGTGGCGATGCAGAATGACCTCTGTCACGATGCGCTTTCCGCAAGGACATATCACTGCAGCACATTTACGGATGCCGAGTATGATAATGCTCTGGAGCGCGCTTTGGCGCAGCGGGAGACAGGAAAGGCTTCGGCTTCCGATGGTGATGAGGACGAAGATAAGGAGCCTCAGGGAATGCAGATTTATAACAAGTATCTGTGCAGAGTAGACGGGCTTCCCTTCAAGGGCGTATTTATAGCCGCTAAGACCGGGTATGTTGAAGAGTCCGGCTGCTGCGCGGCAACGTATTTTACCTCCGATTCGGGAAGGCATTATATATGCGTGACCGCTAATGCAGGCAGCACATGGAGATCCATCTATGACCATGTGGCAGTATATAGAGCGCACGCCGAATAGGAAGCGTGACATTTGTTGCAGGATGAGATGTATGTAGGAAAATGTGACAGAGAACCGTTCCATGTCACAAAAGGCAGGATATGAAGGAAAGATACAGAGGAAAATACAGCAGGGCGAATGAGGATAAGTATAATGTTATCTTTATGTACCTTCCCCTGTCGGTTTTGTTTTGGGAAGTTGTATTCCATATTTATATGGGCTATGGTATACACTTCCTTTTTACTATCTGCTCATTTGCCTTAGCCTTCGGCCTCGGAGCGGTTGCCTTGCTTTACTTCATTCCCGAGAAGATAAATGTGATCCTGACCGTTGTCCTGTCCTTTATCTTCATGATAGTTTATGACATAGAGATAATCTGCAAAAATATCCTTCAGCAGTATTATCAGCTGTTCAGCGCAATGGATACGGCTGTAAATAATCATCTTACCGATTACAGGATGGCGATACTTGAAGCAATCGGTTCGAATATTATAATACTTATAGTCAACCTGCTTCCGATAGCCGCATTTTTCATTTTACTCAGATTCGAAAACTTTATAATAATACGAACGCTTCCCATATTTCTTTTGGTACTCGGTGCCTGTGTTATAACACATTTTGCCGGATATATCGGAGTTCGTCTTAATAAAAATGAAAGACTTGATACCTATAAGCTGTACCGCTCTGATGTAAATATAGACGATCAGGTCGAGCGTTTCGGCGTGCTTGCCATGCAAAGACTGGACGCCGTGCATCTCATTTTCGGTGCAGGTGATGATTCACTAACGGACATTTCATCGCTGGACAAGATAAGCGTTCTGACCGAGGAGAGTACTGCTGTAAATGATCCCGAAACGGGCTCTGAAGACGATATCTCCGGAAAAACGGCTAAAACGGATAAGACTATTAAGGCTTCGGAAACGGATACTACGGAAGCAAGGACCACCGAAGAGGTTATAGTTTATGAGGACAATGTGCTTGATGTTGATTTCTCTGCGATAACGGGTGACGGAAATGTGACCTGGCTGAATGAATACTTCAGCAAGGCTGTCCCTACGAAGAAAAACAAGTATACCGGGATGTTCAAGGGCTATAATGTGATATTTATCACAGCCGAGGGCTTTTCAGGCTACATGATAGATAAGAATGTGACACCGACCCTCTACAAGCTTACACATCAGGGCTTTGTATTCAATAATTTTTATACTGCGCTGCATTATACAAGTACGACCAACGGTGAATGTCAGAATCTGCTCGGTCTGTATCCGAAAAACGGTGAGCCGCAGACAATGACTGCGGTGGGAACACACAGACTCTGCGTTCCCTTTACTCTTGCCAATCAGCTTAACCGATTGGGCTATACATCAAAGGGCTATCATTTTAACTGGGATATGTACAACCGCGCATTGTCACATCCCATAGTCGGATATGAATGGAATTATTCCAATACATTGACTCTCGAAAAGTATCCCGGCGGAAAGGTGATATGGCCGCAGTCGGATAAGTATATGGTCGATCAGACCTTTGATGATTATAAGGATGATGAGCCCTTTAATGTGTACTACATGACGCTGAGCGGGCATATGCCGTACACCGGCGGAGGAAACTATCAGACCGGTAAAAATTTCGAAAGCGTAGAGAAGCTGCCGTACTCAAATGCGACAAAATCATATATTGCGGCAAATCTTGAACTTGAATATGCAATGGAGGATCTTCTGAATTATCTTTCGGCGTATGGCCTTCTCGATAAAACGCTGATAGTGATGGCTGCCGATCATGTTCCGTACTTTGATGTTGATGTTTTGGAGGAGCTTGCCAAAAACGAATTCGGAACCTCAGAGGCCCTGAGAGCCATAAACGAATCAAGCATAAACTTTGACGTTTATCGGAATTCTCTTATAATATGGAGTGCATCCATGGAAAGCACGGTAAATATAAACAAGGTGTGCTGCCAGGTGGATATACTTCCCACGGTATCAAATCTGCTGGGACTTCCCTATGACTCCAGAATGCTTGCCGGCTCGGATATCCTTTCCGACAGCGAAGGCCTTGTCGTCTTTTCCTCCAGAAGCTGGAAATCTGACAAAGGCCTGTATAACAGCTTCACGGGAGAATTTATGCCGACTGCCAAATTCAGCAGCGAAGAGGAGAAGAATACCTACGTAGAGGCCATGAATATACTAGCAGGCTGCAAGATCGATATGACCTCAAAGATAGTAAATTCAAACTATTATAAAAATATCGAACCGTACATTACAGATACTGACTCACAGCCGTAAGCTGAATACATATGCTTCCAAAGCATTGCGGAGATTTCGTTATTTTGCCAAAACAACATTTTCAGGATTTGCCAAACACGCCGAACTGTTTGAGCGAAGCGAGTTTTCGGCGTTTTGAGCAAATACAAAATGTTGTTATGAGCAAAATAGAAATCGTAGAACTGCATTGGATGCATATGTATGCAGCTTACGGCGTCAGTAAGTATATATAGTATTCAAGGAGATTTATATGAATAAAGACAAACTAAAAGGCATATATACCATTTTACAGGAGGAACCCCTCCCCGAAGTAAACGGAACCGGCTACCGCTTGGAGCACGACAAGACCAAAGCAAGATTTATCATAATCGAGAACGACGATGATAATAAGGTCTTCAGCATAGCATTCAGAACACCACCCTCAAACAGTAAAGGAATACAGCATATCGTTGAGCATACAGTACTGTGCGGCTCGAAAAAATATCCGGTCAAGGATCCATTTGTGGAACTGTGTAAAGGCAGTCTGAACACATTCCTCAATGCGATAACATATCCCGACAGGACCGTATATCCGATAGCAAGCTGCAATCTGAAGGATTTCCGTAATATTATGGATGTATACCTCGATGCGGTGTTCAATCCCGATATATATAAGCATGAGGAGATATTCAAGCAGGAGGGCTGGCACTATGAGCTTTCCGATGAAAATGCGCCGCTCACCATAAACGGAGTCGTTTATAATGAGATGAAGGGAGCATATTCGTCGGCGGATTCCCTGCTCGCACACGAAATCAATAAGGCAATGTTTCCGGATTCCGTATATGCTCTGGATTCAGGCGGAGATCCCGTGGATATACCGACACTTACGAGAGAAGAGTATCTGGAATACCATAGAGATTATTACCATCCGTCAAACAGTTATATATACCTTTACGGAGATAAGGACTTTGCCGATGAACTGCTTTATATCGATGAAGAATACCTTTCGGGATACGAATATCTGTATGTACCGTCAGAGATAAAGGATCAGGAAAGGTTCGAAAAGCCCGTTGAAACAGTTTCGTATTATCCCATATCCGAAGCAGAGGACGAATGCGATAATACCATGCTCAGCTATAATGTGCTTACCGGAGATGTGAGCGAGAGACTTAAAAGAGCAGCGCTTAACATTTTGCTGTATGCCATAGCCGAAACACCCGGATCGCCACTTCGTGAAGCACTCATTAATTCCGGAATATGTGCCGATATAGACGATATTTACGATACGGATACTAAACAGAGCGTGCTTTCCATTATAGCCTATAATTCCAATCCCGAATCAAAGGACGAGTTTAAGAAGATCATTGAGGAAACACTCTTTAAGCTTGCTGAAGAAGGGATAGATAAGAAGTCACTGTATGCCGCCATAACGAGTTTTGAGTTCAAGGCAAAGGAGGATTCTGCAGGAAGATTCCCCAAGGGGCTTCTGAAGGGGCTCGCAATGCTCGGAACATGGATATATGATGAGGAAAAAGCGATTGACTGCTTTAACAAAAATCATATTTTCAAGGCTCTTCGCGAAAAGGTGGAGGAAGGCTATTTTGAAAAGCTTATAAAAGAAGAGATACTTGAAAATGATCATAAATCCATAGCCGTAATGGCACCCCGGAAGGGCATACTCGAGGAAAGCGAAAGAAAGCTCAGGGAAAGACTTGATAAGATAAAATCATCAATGACACCCGAAGAGATAAAGGCAGTGGTCGAGGATACAAAGGCACTGAAGCTCTACCAGAGCACGCCTTCGCCCGATGAAGACCTTGAGAAGATTCCGCTTCTTACAATTGATGATATCGAAAAAAAGGCAAAGCCTTTTATAAACGAAGCGGTAGAGATAGCCGGAACGAATGTTGTATGGCATGACATATTTACGAATGACATTGCATATATAAACTTAAGATTTGATGTAAGCGATTTTGATAAGGAAAAGCTGCTGCTTCTTTCACTTTATACCGAGATACTTACATATGTGGATACGGAAAAAAGAAGCTATATGCAGCTTTCTCAGGATATAGATATCAATATGGGGGGCTTAAGCTTCAGTATTTCTCTTTTCGAAAATGAGAAGACAGGGAAGGTGATATCTGACTTATCGATACATTTCAAGAGCTTCTTTGAAAATGTGGACGAAGCCTTTTCAATCGTATCCGAGATTCTTTTTACGTCAAAGCTTGATGATAAAAAGAGACTGAAGGAAATAATAGCTGAAGTAAAAAGCGGTATGAAGCAGGGGCTTCTCGAAACCGGAAATATCACCGCATCGGGAAGGGCGCTTGCTTATATATCCGAATACTCCGCAAAAAAGGAATGTGCCGACGGCTACGAGTTTTACAGGTATGTGGATGAGCTTGAAAAAAGCTTTGACGAAAAATCGGATGAGCTTATCGAAGGCCTTAAGTGGATCCGTGATAATGTTTACAGGAAAGCCGGTTTAAATGTGTCCTATACCGCTCACGAAAAGCCTGAGATACTCGAAAAAGGACTTTCGGAAATATTAAAGCAGCTTTCGGATGAAGAGTTAAAGGAGACAGTCAGCTTTACCTACGGACTTCTTAACGAAGGCTTTAAGGCACCGTCACAGGTACAGTATGTGGCGTGTGCCGGACTTTTTGATAAGAAATTATTTACGGGTGCATTGGATGTACTCCAGATAATATTCTCCTATGATTATCTCTGGACAAATATTCGAGTTAAGGGCGGAGCATACGGAGCTGCATGCACATTTTCGAAAAACGGAAGAGGAGTGTTCAGCTCGTTTCGTGATCCTAATCTTAAGGAAACCTATGAAATATATAAAGCTGCTCATGAGTATGTGAGAAGCTTCAATGCTTCGGACAGGGACATGCTGAAATACATTATCGGAGCTATCAGCAAAAAGGATATGCCTAAGACACCTTACTTGGAGGGACTTACATCATATATTGCATATAAGGCAGGCGTGACACTTGAGGATATTCAGAAAAACAGGGACGAGGTCCTTGGCTGTACGGTTTCGGATATCAGAAGGCTTGCCGATATCATTAAGACGATAACGGACGGAAATGCTATCTGCGTGATCGGTGATGAAAACAGGATCGAATCGGAAAAAGAATTGTTCAATAATGTAGATAGCTTATATCTCAGCCGCGGACCGGTTTCCGAATGAGATTAAAGCGTTGCATTCCGATATTTGAATGAAAGGGTAAGAAAAATGTCAGATGATTTCAGATCGGGCTTTGTGGCAATAGTCGGAAGACCGAATGTCGGGAAATCCACGCTCATGAATATGGTCATAGGTCAGAAGATTGCCATAATGAGCAAAAAACCGCAGACAACAAGAAAAAAGATAATGACGGTTTATACCGAGGAGGAGAGAGGACAGATAGTATTTCTCGATACACCCGGAATGAATAAGGCAAAAAACAAGCTCGGTGAATTTATGCTGAGTGAGATAAATGAAGGCTTAAGCGATGCGGACCTGATACTGTTCGTTGCGGAGCCTGCCACATTTATCGGGACTGCCGAAACTGCCATTTTGGATAAATTGAAGAATATGGATGTTCCCGTTATACTTGTGCTGAACAAGATAGACGCATTTAAGGGCGATGAGCTTAAGGAAGCTACGCTTCTTTACTCAAAACAGATGGAATTTGCCGATATAGTTCCCGTGTCCGCACTCAGAACGAAAAACAGGGAAGAACTGATAAATGTGATCTTTAATAATCTTCCGAACGGTCCTATGTATTACGATCCCGATACACTTACGGATGAGACCGAGAGAAATATAGCGGTCGAGCTGATCCGCGAACAGGCAATCAGAAAGCTCGATAAGGAGATACCTCACGGGATAGCGGTCGTGATAGATAAGATGAAGGAAAGACCGGGCAAGGATATAGTTGATATTGATGCGACCATCATATGTGAGAAGGATTCTCATAAGGGTATAATTATCGGTAAGAACGGAGCCATGCTGAAAAATATCGGAACCGGAGCCCGCATAGAGATTGAAGATATGCTCGAAAAGAAGGTCAATCTCAAGCTTTGGGTAAAGGTAAGAAAAGACTGGCGTGAAAGCGACGCAGAGCTGAAAAACTACGGTTATTCAAAAATGTGACGGGGGTAGCAGGTTGTTCCAGGAAATCGAGTTAAAGGGAATAGTTCTTCAGTCGTATCCCGTCGGGGATTACGATAAGAGGATAGTGTTTCTTTCTTCGGAGTACGGAAAAATATCTATATTTGCAAACGGGGCAAGGCGTCAGGGTAGCAGGTTGTCAGCGGCAACAAGAAGCTTTTGCTATGAACAGATCAAGGTAAGACAGTCAAGGACTGCTTATCAGCTTCTCGGTGCTGAACTTCTGGAAACCTTTGAAGAACTGAGCCGTGATATGGATAAGCTCTGCTATGCTTCCTATATGTGCGAGTTTGCCGAATACTATACCCGTGAAAATATTCCCGCAAAGGATGAGATAAACCTGCTTTATGTTTCATTTAAAAAGCTGATAAAAGGTGACCTTGATCCGGAAATTCAAAGAGCTATTTATGACTTAAGGCTGATGGCCGTGGAAGGAGAGGGACTGAATACCGATGAAGCACCCTATAAGGAAAGCATTTCGGATACATTAAAATATACGCTTAATTATATACAAAATGTCAGCCCGGGCAGCTTATATGCCTTTAAGACAAGTAAAGAAACGGAAGATGCTTTGAAAAAAACGGTAGAAAAACACAGAAACAGTATAATAGACAGAAAGTTCAAATCGCTTGAAGTTCATAATTCTCTTAATTTGAGTATCAATTAAGGTTGAAAAAAATGCCTTATGTGGTAAAATACGAATGATTCAAAAAAGACTTGGTTAATAAATACTGTCGAATGACGGCAGTGGGACGGATGTAAAAATGCTTAAATTAAAAAAGAATGTTATTCTGATCCTGGCAGCTGCGCTTGTACTTTGTCAGGCAGGCTGCACGCTTCCCTTTATGAAGGGACAAAAAAATGATGAAGATGTAAGCTTTGATTATACCGGAAAATATGAGATGGATACTCTGATTTTCGAAGGTGACGGACATCTTACGGAGATTGCCGTAGATGATTATTCATCGGCAAATTTTCAGTATGATGATCTGGAACAATATATCAAAAATTCGGTTGATCAGTTTAATCTTAAGGAATCGTCGAAGAAAATCGCATTTCTTCAATATACCGATGATAACGGAATCATAAAATCGGCGATAAGATACAGCAACGTCGATGCTTATAATAAGTTCAACAATTTCGAATCGGAGTTTTCCCTCTATGATGCCGAAAAGATAAATGAAAAATATTCGTCGGGTGAAATGTATGTTGTTGCTACATTTACCGATGCAACCGGAGGCGATGCGCTTTCGACGGATATTAATCAGCCGGGGCTTATGATGTATATGACTGATGAGGCGATTAATTTCAAGGTTGACGGCGGAAAGATACTTTATGTTAAAAACGGTACCTTTTCGGATGACGGCTCCGTGATAACAAGCGGCAGAGACCGTGCAATAATAGTATTCAGTCTCGGATATTGATGCTGAGATAATATAAAACGAGGTGACAAAAATGGAAAAAACTATGGAAAAAATCGTATCCCTTGCAAAATCAAGAGGCTTTGTATATCCCGGTTCGGAGATATACGGCGGACTCGCAAACACATGGGATTACGGTAATATCGGCGTAGAGCTGAAGAATAATGTTAAAAACGCCTGGTGGAAGAAATTCATCCGCGAGAATCCCTATAATGTGGGAATCGACTGCGCTATACTTATGAATCCTGAGACCTGGGTAGCATCAGGACATCTCGGAAGCTTCTCCGATCCACTTATGGACTGCAGGGAGTGTCATGAAAGATTCAGAGCGGACAAGCTTATAGAAGATTATATGGAAGAAAAGGGCATTAAGAGCGAGAAGTCAATTGATGGCTGGGAGAGCTCCGAAATGCAGGAATTCATCAGCAAGGAAAACATCCCCTGTCCTTCATGCGGTAAGCACAATTTTACCGACATCAGACAGTTTAATCTTATGTTCAAGACATTCCAGGGTGTAACCGAGGATGCGAAGAATACGGTATATCTTCGTCCCGAGACTGCACAGGGTATATTCGTAAACTTCAAAAATGTACAGAGAACATCCCGTAAGAAGGTTCCTTTCGGTATCGGTCAGATCGGAAAGTCCTTCAGAAATGAGATAACTCCCGGTAACTTCACATTCAGAACAAGGGAATTTGAGCAGATGGAGCTGGAGTTCTTCTGCAAGCCCGGAACCGATCTTGAATGGTTTGATTACTGGAGAGGCTTCTGCCGTGACTGGCTCCTTTCTCTCGGAATGAAGGAAGAAGAGATAAGACTCAGAGATCATGATAAAGAGGAGCTTTCTTTCTACAGTAATGCGACTACGGATATCGAATTCCTCTTCCCCTTCGGATGGGGTGAGCTTTGGGGCATTGCGGACAGAACCGACTACGATCTCGGAAGACATCAGGAGGTTTCAAAGGAACCCATGGAATACTTTGATGACGAATCAAAGGAAAAATATCTTCCTTATGTCATCGAGCCTTCACTCGGTGCAGACCGTGTTACACTTGCATTCCTTTGCTCTGCTTATGACGAAGAGGTTCTTGATGCAGAGAAAAATGATGTGCGTACCGTGCTTCATTTCCATCCTGCAATCGCTCCCGTAAAGATCGGAGTTCTCCCTCTTTCAAAGAAGCTGGGTGAGGGAGCCGAGAAGATATATTCGGAGCTTTCAAAATATTATAACTGTGAGTACGATGACAGAGGTGCTATAGGAAAGAGATACAGAAGACAGGATGAAATCGGAACACCCTTCTGTGTTACCTATGATTTCGATTCCGAAACTGACGGAGCGGTAACTGTTCGAGACAGAGATTCCATGGAGCAGGAGAGGATTAAGATAGAAGATCTTAAGGATTATTTCGAGAAGAAATTTGAGTTTTAGTTTTAAAAAAAAGGAGGACCTGCCATGAATTTATTCCAAGCATATGGAAGAATGTGGAAAAAGACCTTTGATTTTAAGTCGAGAGCCACCAGAAAGGAATTCTGGTTTGTATTTCTTATGAATTACATTATTTCATTCGGACTCAGTTTGATTCGCTCCATCGGTTCTTCGTTGTCGATGCCATTCATAAATTTTGATCCGAATGAGATTCAGAATATATCCGATCTTGAAGAACTTCTTCATTATTTTACCGGCTCGGGTTCGGCAGGTTATGTGATTTTTAATACGGTGATTTCCGGAATATTGACTCTTTATTCCCTGGCTATCATCATACCTACCATGTCTCTTTATTTCAGAAGATTCCATGATGCGGGAAAGAGCGGCGTACTATATTTGGTGCTTGCTTTTATATCCGGAGTACTTCCGATGATCGGAGCGGGCGTTCTTTTGTTTTCGATTATAAAAACAGCAAGCGACAGCATGGGCTCAAACGGTAACTTCAAACCCGGAGCCTTCGTAGGTGCACTTCTGCTGTTTGGTTTTTTCTCACTTGCATCACTTGTATGCTCCATTATCATTATTGTAATATGCTGTCTTAAGAGTAAGCCCGACAATAAATACGGCCCGGATCCTTACGGACCCGGAGGTGAATTCGCCGGAATGGTAAAGCAGAATCAGGTTAATAACTACAGTAACGGGTATAATCAGGGGACATATTATAATGATCCTTACATAAACGGTCAGAATTCAAAATATGCGCCCAATGATTATGTTCCGCAGGGTAGTAATACTCCGGGTTCGGGCTACGGCTATGACCCCGACAGCTACGGCGGATATCAGCCATCATCTCCCATGCCGCCTGTTCAGCCTTCACAGCCTCAGTATGGTCAGCAGCAGTACGGCCAGCCTCCACAGACTCAGTATGGTCAGCAGCAGTACGGCCAGCCTTCACAGCCTCAGTATGGTCAGCAGCAGTTCGGTCAGCAGCAGTTCGGTCAGCAGCAGTATAGTCAGCCTGAGCAGCAGTACGGACAGCAACCGAACGGTCAGCCCGCACAGCAGCTTGGCCAGCAACAATACGGCCGGCCCGAGCAGCAGTTCGGTCAGTCTCAGCCCAATCAGCAGAATATATTTGAGGATGTGGACGCGGAAGGAAATACAACAGTCCTTTCTTCATCTGGTACTCTCTACGGTGACGGACAGAGGCCTTCATCTTCGATGACGGCGGATGATATATGGAAGGAAAATTAATACGTAATTATTAACAAAAAATTAATTAATATTTTTATATTTATTTTGGTTTTATTACAAAAGTATTTATGTTATAATTTTAAAATCTACGGAGGTTTATTCAGTAAAGACTTACCGTGAAATAAAAAATAATTTTTAGGAGGTATTCAACAAATGGCTAAATGGGTTTAT
>CACYCJ010000363.1 GCA_902772925.1 uncultured Lachnospiraceae bacterium | reverse complement strand
TGGAATGCAATAAGGAGGGAACCATGCAAAGCATACGAAAGATTTCAGCAGTTATATGCCTGTCGTTTATGATGGTACTGATGAGCTTCGTCTTTTTTGAATGATAAATAACAGAGAGAGTGTTTTCGGAAGATATGATGTGGTGATGGAACCAAGGGTGGATTGAAAAATCGAAAAATAATAAATAAAAAAACAGGAGGCAGTTGAAAAATGACAGGAACTCTGATAACAGAAAAAAATGCTGACTTTTTTCTCCCGGTTATACCGACGGAAGCGCTTATCAGAAGTGATATTTTTATAGGAGCAATTGATGAAGAAACCGGGACCGCATGCGGAGTCCTTTCCGTGGAGGCCCAGGAGGAGCATGTTCTGGCGCTTCGTTATATATATGTTGCGGAAGAAATGCGACGCAGGGGAGCAGGCAGGGCGATGATCAATATGCTGCAGGAGGTGGCTGTGGAGATAGATGCTTCCTCCATTGTATGTTCCTCGTCATGGAGGGGTGAAAATGACAGTATAAGAGAGCTTCTTTTGTCCGGCGGATTTTCTCCCGATATGTCAAGTCCGGTGCCCGTTTATTCGATTCCGATCACTGAAAAGGATCCCGGAGAGATCGAGTATTCCGGAAGGATCGTCAGAATTTCGGATATGACAAATGAAGAAAAATATGAATTTATAAAGGAATGGTCCGACAGGATCAGGAAAGAAAAAAGAAATTTTGAAGAATTCGCACCCTACCACGGGATAGATATGAAATACAGCTTTGCGGCATATGACATTTATGATAATCCCTGCGGAATGCTTCTGGTCAGTACCCGGGGCGATGAGATCACGCTTGAAATGATCGCCGGAAGAGGTAAGGACGAGGAAACTGTCTGCGAAGCACTGCTTCGCAGGATGATTAAGGAAGTGCAGACTGAATTTAAAGTGAATACAGGTAGCCCAGAAAAAGTAAAGTTGATAGCGGATATCGAGGATGCAGCTATCCGTGAAAAGGTCTATGCGATAGCAGGCGGCGTAGATGACCCTGACTATATACCTGTTCCGGACGAATATATAATTCTGTTAACATGGGATATTGACGAATAATAGACGGAGGTAAGGATAATGCCTTTAAGTGGTAACGAACAACAAAAACAGCAAAATAAAAGCATGGAACCTATCAGAGTGACCCGTGAGGCTGAAGATTACATGCCGAGCAGAAATATCGAGCTTCAACCTCTTGAGATGGGAGAAATGCAGCAAAGTGATAGGACCATCAGCGATGAGAAGGCAAATCCGCTTATAAAAAGAGAGCTTATGCGTCGTATGAATTCAGCTATACATTCCGACAAGGCTGATCCCGAAATGAATGCGATGCTGAATGATATTAATGAGAATAATTTTGTCAGCCTCGAGCAGCGTGCCGAAAAATCATGGGTATCCACACAGATGAAGGAATATCAGCAGAGGATCGAGGCAAGAAATGAAGCGGCGAGACAGGAAGAGTTAAGAAGGCAGCAGGAAAAACAGCAGTATGAAAGAGAGCATACCACCGATGTCAACAGTGAGAGCCTGCAGCGCTCTATAGATAAAGCACGCCAAAAGCTCGGAAGGAAGGCTGCGGAAAAGTCCAGACTTGAGCATGTTCCCGAAAGATCCCTTCTCATGAAGGAATATAAGGGCAAATTCTCTGACCGTATCGATATGAGAGTGCGTAAGGAAAAACAGACCAACAGAAGATCCAGGCTTTTCCAAAAACAGCGTAATAAGCTTGATCTTCAGAATGCGCTTGAACGCAGCGAAAACGACAGAATGAAGCTTATGAATGAAAGTCTGAAAAAGACCGGTCAGAGTAAGCTTTGCACTGCGGAGGACTATACGGATCTTTCGTATTTCATGGAGCAGTCAGAGGAAAATGCAAATGTTGAGATCATTCAGAAATATCTCGGAAAAAGCAAGAAGGAGGGCGCCGGCGGCCGCGAAGGTCAGGATACCCAGAGAGCTCTGGATATGATGGCGGAGCAGCTGTTCTCCATTGATATAAGCAGCCTTAATTTTGAGACTGATGCGGAAATGGTAAAGAATGCCGAAAAGCTTGAGAAGCTGTCCGGCCAGGTTGCGGCATTTGACAGGATGTCGGATAAGCATAATTATATAGATAATCTTAACCCTGAAATGAAGAGAGTGGTTGAAAGCAGAATGTCTTCACTCAGGGCTATTGCTGCTTATTATAATATCAGAAAGGATATAATAAGCGATTCATTATACAGCACCCGATACAATGATGAGCTTTCAATGGACATTCTCGGCGCAAAAAACGATCAGCAGAGAGCCCTTGCGGAAAAGCTTGTCAGATCTTATATTCTCGGAAAAAATATGATGGCGCTTAACGGCGTGGAGCTGAAGCGTATCGCAAAGCGCGGCGATCTGAAGTTTTCCAACAGCGATATGCAGGGCATTTATAAAAATATGGAGCTGGAGTATAAGGATAAAAAGTTCATGAAGGATACCCTTCAAAATGGACATCGCCTGAAGGAGGCAAATGCCGGATCAGAGCTTGCAAAGCTGAAGGTAGAGCTTAAGGAGGACAGGGAAGAAAGGCTGAAAGAAAATAAAGTCCTAGTAGAGCAGGCGGAGCAGAACATTTTGTCTTATGAAGGTAATCTGAAGCAGGAATCCGGCGTGGCAGTTCCGGTATATTCCGATGAGAAGCTGGAAGCCGATATTGAAGAACTGAAAGCTCTTCCGGCAACAGCTGTCAAGTTCGGAAGTTATGAAGAAATAGTAAATAATTATGCAAAGAATCTTAAGGTATGTGACCGTGTGGAAGAGGTGCAGCATAATCTGGTCAGAGGACTGACCAGAGGCTATAAGGTCGATGATGAACTTATGCTTGACCTCCGGGCAAAATTTATATTTTTCCATAGTGTGCGGAATACGAGCGTTGTATTTAACGGCTTTATGGCCGGTAATTCTGAATTTGCGCAAAAATCGAAAAAGGAGTGGGAGCAGACCTTATGGGATAATATTTCAAAATCAATGGGAGTAGGAATGAATAATAATATTACGCTTTATCCCGGAGATGCAGATCGTCTTCTGAGTGACTGCAGAAAAAGAGTAACAGATGAGTTCAATACGAGAGAAGAAACGATAAAAGCAAGCTGGAAATTTATGTATTCAACAGTAAAGGTAACGAAGAATTCTGAGGGTGATGATGTTGATGAGATCATACCCGGAGGAGAGATCCCTGCTGAAGAGCTTGAAAAAAGAAAAAAGGAGTATAATTCAAATTCTGTTATCGGGGAATTTCTGCACGATCAATATGATAATCAGACAGCCGGAAATGTCTCGAAATATGTGACATCAACTTATCTGAAAAAAAATAACTTGAAATCACCTACAATACCCCGTGTCGCCTTAAACTTTCTGATCGGAAAATCAGCGGAGGAGACCCTGAGACTGTATAAGCTTATTACCGGTACAAAGGGCGAACAGTTTATGTACTGGTGTGAAATGGCAAAGAAAGCGCTTAGTCTTCCTGTAAAAAGTTTTGAAACAAATGATATGGGAGCATGGTTTGACAACTTTTATAAAAATCAGGGCGTAACCGGCCTTCATGGTAACTGCACTGATATTTACACGGAAATGAAGGCTTTACTTGATGATCCCTCCTTAAAGGGGCAGCTGAAGCTTCCGCAGGAATATAGGGATATGGAAGATTTCAGGAAGAAAATGTATCTAATGTATAACTTCGGATCGACCTATACTACAGGAAGAGTCAATGCACTTACGCAGACTCCTCAAAGCCGCTGGAGAGGCGTATTTTCTCTTCAGGAGCTTGGAAGCATGAGCAAGGAATATGCCGCACAGTTCATGGAGCTTGATACTTCATTAAAGGGACTGGACGAAAATGAGTACTATGAGTCTCAGGAGGTACTTAATCTTCAGAAGATCCTTCAGCAGGGTACAATGTTTATAACGCCTGACATAGCAACCCGTCCGCTCACAAAGGAAGAGAAAAAGGCCGGAAAGCTGCAGGAAAAGGCTTCATTTGATACAAATCTGGAGGAACTCTATAAGGAAGAGGAAGCATTTTATGATATTCAGCGTGAAAAAGAGCTGAAGAATGAAAAAATGGCAGAAATAAGAAAAATAAATAAAGATATAGATGAAAAACTTCATCTCAGGTCCAAGAAAATGGATGATAGCTCCAGAGTAAACAAAGAGGAGTGGGGGAAGAAGCATTTTTCCCACAGCACAAGAGGCCGTCATGTAGTCCGCTCGGTAAATGGAATGGCATATTTTTATAATGATACCGAAGAACGGTCATTGCAGATGTATGAGAGACTTATGAGAGATGTCCGTGTCCTTGATTCCAAAGAAAAACAGGAAAAGGCGAGGGAATATGAGAGGATATTCTTTAAGCTGCTTACCTTTGATATGAAAAAGTTTAATTTTGACGACCCGAAGGAACTTCTTTCACCCAAGCGTATGGATGCGAGGATATTGACCAATGTAATGTTTGATTTTCCCGAGGATTTCATTGACGATTATGAAAATATAGCAAATGATCCGGATGCCGGGGCAGTACTGACTCCCGAACAGATAAAGGAGGTTCGCTCGAGGTGGTCCACTTTATTCAAGGTGAAGACCTGGTATTCGGATTATCCCGAGCTTATGGGAAATAAGGCATTTGAAAATGAAAATATAGATGAAATGCTGAAGCAGTCCCCGGATGAGCTTGAAAAACTGCTTGAAGATAAGAAGGATCCGGATTATATTGCCGGAATAATAAATATGATAACGATAACAACTATTATCCAGAAGGGCTTCCGCGCGGGAGTTGATGCCAATGAGCTTTTACAGAAGGAAAGGGAAGCATACGGACTTTCCGGTGTTGATGAAAAGACCAATATCAATAAGGCGGCAGAGGCAATCTGGAACGCTCAGAATCAGAATCAGAATTAGATCACAGTGCATAGCTGCATAGGATTTTATTGAGGGGACAGATATGAGGACAGTAAGAATATCTAAAGATAATTATACGGAATTGAAGGGAATCATATCCGGAGCATTATATGAATTCCTTGCCGGAGATGATTTTTACGGGCTGGCGGAATATGAGGATGACGCAGACTCTCCGTCAGCTGCCATGGTCTACAGGATGACCAAAGACAAAAATGAGGAAGGCTGCTTTAATGCCCATATTTTTGGATTATATTTTGAAAATGAAGAGGCGTGCCATGAGCTTATCAGAGCCTTTGAAATACAGGCGGAATTTGAAAAGGTTATAAAGGTAACGGCGGGAATAGCGGATATCGAAATGTGGCCCGACAGAGCATTTCTTGAAAAGGAGGGCTATTCGGTAAGCATAAAGGAATCCAGAGAGCTTCACCTGACTGTAGGCGATACTATGGAAGTTGAATTCCTGAAGAAGATATCGCCTTCAAGCAAAGTGAAGAGTCTCGGAAGCCTGAAGCCTAGTGTGGTCAGAAAGAAACTGGATGAATTTGCGGATCATTCAAACAGGGAGATCGTCAGAGTTTCAGCCGACTGGCCGATGGATTGGTTTGATCCTGAGCTTTCCTGCTATGTGGGCAATCCGAATGATCCCGAAGGCTTTATATTTGTGCATGTAACCTTTGAGGGTGAGATCCGTGTTCAGGCTATGGTATATGAGGGAAATGACCCGACCGACCTTCTGAAGCTGCTTCGCGTTTCTTCACTTAAGGCGGCAGAACTGTATCCTCCCGAAACGAAAATGTCTATTTTCAGAAATGATGAAGCGTCAAAAATGCTTGTTCAAAAGATAATGCCAGATAAAAAGGGAGAGGATATCCTGTACTTCGAAAAGACAATGCATTAAAGGATGATTACAAAAATGAAGATGAATAAGATATTTAGAAAAAGCGCACTACAATCGGATAACAGCAGTAATCCGATAATAGAAGAAGGGAAAGAAGTGCTGGAGAAAAACGGCTTTTCCGAGGGCGATATAGAATATTTTGCCGATCGTATGATATCGGTTCTGGATGATTATGCAGAGCATTTCGGTGAAGGCACCGAGGTCGAATATGCCATAAGAAAACGACTCGGGCGTCTTGAGGCGGCTGTATATATACCGGGTGAAAAGTATGACCCCTTTGAAAATGGCGATGATTCAAGAAGAAGGAAGCTGGAAAAGACCTTGACGCTGAATCTGAACAGTCAGGTTTCCTGCATAGATCATGCATATCTTATGGGGCGCAATGTCGTTTCCGGCAGCGTGCCTCTCAGCAGTAAGCATAAGACCATTCTGAAGGACCCTGTTTTCTGGGCTGTGATCATGGGTGTGATCGTCGGCTTGATATGCCTGAAGCTTCCGGAAAATGCAAATAAATTTGTGATAGATGATGTTCTGAACCCTGTCTACAAGGTGATACTGAATGTACTTTCGGGAGTAATGGGACCGGTGATCTTCATTTCCCTGGTAACCTCGATAATAGCGCTTGACAGTGTAAATGACCTTACAAATATGGGCTTTAAGATATTCAGACGATTTCTCAGAGTCATTTTGTTTTTTGTTTTGATCTCGATCGCTGTTTCGATGGTATTCTTTGCTACCTTCGGTCCGGGAGGAGTGGATTTTTCTCCGAATCAGATCGTATCGATGCTGATAGGGATAATTCCGGTAAATATCATCAGTCCGTTTTTGGAAAATAATACGCCGCAGCTTGTGGTGCTTGCATTTGTTTCGGGCCTTGCACTTCTTCTGCTCGGTGACCGCACCGAGGAGCTCTGTAACATTTTACATCAGTGCAATGACTGGATAATGAATATCATGAAGATAGTCAATAAGCTTCTGCCGATAGTTCCCTTCTTCAGTATCGCTATCGCGATAGGACAGGGAAATGCGGGAATTTTCAAGGAGGGCTGGAAGTTTATAGCCGCTTCTTACATTATATTTACGGTCTGCTTGATCTTTAAGGCTATAAAGCTGAAGCTCGTAACCAAAATATCTCCCATAAAGGTTCTGAAGAAAGCGAAGCCTGCCATCGTTACGGGCTTTACAACATCATCGACTTCGGCTCCGCTGGCCCAGATATATGAGATTTCGGATAAGGAACTGCACATAAGGCGGGAATTTTCTTCCTTCTGGGTACCGATGTGTACAGCCATGCTGGCACTTAAGACTACCGTAAATGTTGTCGTTGCGACCATGATGATGACAGAGATATTCGGGATGCCTATCTCGCTATCCTTCCTGTTTGTGCTTGTCATCCTGACTACGGAAATGTCGCTTGCTTCGCCGGGTACCGTCGGAAGCTGGGTGATCGCATTTGAGGCATTTTCCATGCCCACCGACAGCGTCGGACTTTTTGCCGCATACAGGATATTTACGATCAACTATTCAACGGCAGCGGTCATAGCGTATTCTTTTCTTGAGGAGGTTGAGGCAGCTTATAAAATGGGAGCTGTTGAAGCGGAAAAAATATAGTAAACATTTATTTGGGAGGTTATTTGGAGGAAAGGTTTAATGAAAAAGTTAACGGTTGTTTTACTTTCACTTATGATAATATTAATGAATTTCGGGATTTATGGCAGTGAGGTAAAGGCGGAGGAAGA